>JAESTN010000168.1 GCA_016763595.1 Flavobacteriaceae bacterium
GTCATCTTTTCTGGAGTAACATATTCTGCTTTTAAGTATAAGTCAATTCCGTTTTTAAGAGGGTTTGTGCCTAAAAATTTTATAAAATCTTCTCCTAGGTCTTTCGCATGAAATTTAGCAGCTTCTTCTTTAGAAATGTATACAATTTCTTTGGTGAACTTTTCTTTTAATAAAGACGTTCTTAAGCTTTCTATATTCTCTTTTGTAACATCATCTTTTAAGAAAAGAGTCATTGCTGTTTTTTCTTTAAAATGGTTCGCAACACTTGTTGATTTTAATAAAATCAATCCTAAAACTCCAACCATAAACAGTACTAAAGAAATACTTACAACTACAGAAAAGTAGGAAGATCTTAATCTGCGTTTTTGGTATTTGTCAAAAGATGTAGACATAAAAGAATTTTGTTTGCTTGTCCGCAAGATACAAAAATTAACCAGCAGTTAATCGCATTGAATTTACAGTATTTTTGTTAAAAATTAGCTGCGCTCTTGACACAATTCTATTAACACTCCGTTGGTTGTTTTTGGATGCAAAAAAGCAACTAATTTATTGTCTGCACCTAATTTTGGTGTTTCATTTAAAACGGTAAAACCTTCCGCTTTTAATCGAGAAATTTCTGCGTGAATATCTGTTACTGCAAAAGCAATATGATGCACTCCTTCTCCTTTTTTAGCAATAAATTTTGCTATTGGACTTTCTGGGTTCGTAGCCTCTAGTAACTCTATTTTGTTTGGGCCAATATCAAAAAAAGAAGTTTTTACTCCCTCACTTTTTACTTCTTCTTCTTTGTAATGTGGTTTGCCAAAAAGAGCAGCAAATAAGCTGTTAGATTCTTCGAGATTTTTAACAGCAATCCCAATATGTTCAATTTTATCCATGGTGTAAAAATAAGAAAAATCATCTCAATTTTTTAAAGGCATTTTTTTTCATTTTATTAAAAATGAACTCCCTCCTCAAATTTTTATTGAAGAATCACAACATATTTTAAATAATGTAAAATAAATATCTCTCATATGTCCATGTTTGGTGCCGTTTAGAAGTGATTTTAGATATAAATCCTCACCTACTTTTAAATCAATAATAACAACATGATGTCTAGATTTCCCCCCATTATTGTTCGTCTTATTTTCTCTCGTAAAAGCAATAAGAATCACGTTTGCAACAATAGCTAAAATTTTTCTTTCTACACGTAATGCAAGACAAACACATTTTACCATAGCAATAATTTTATATGACCTACGCTATTTAAAATTGGCTTTTCGGTTTTTACCATTTGTATTTCTAAATAACGGATACAAAATAAGTGTAGATTCAAAAAAGGAATAAGAGGGGAATAGCTAATATGAATTGACAATAGCTTGTTTTAAAGAGTGTTTTGACAGCTTGAGATAAAGGGTTCAAAAAAGCACCTTTTTAAAAATTAAAAAGATGCTAATAACAATTTCCCCTTAAATAAAATTGCTATTTGGAACAAAGATGTACGAAATAGAAATAAAAACCAATAATGAATACCTTAAAAAGAGACGGTTAAATAACTTTTATTTTTAAGGTGTTTTCCCCCTAGATAATCATTGTTTTTACTGTTTACATTGTTTGATGGTCTTGTAGTTCGTTGATTTTCACGTGGTTGGTGTGTTATTGTGTGTTGCTGAAATTTACTTGTTAATAAGTGAACAATTAATATGTAATTTAGTAAAAGCTTAAAAAAAATAACAATCATGAAAACGAATTACTTATTTATTCTATTAATTTCAGTGCTGTTTTTATCCTGTGGAACTCAGAATAGAGACACCAAAACAAAAGATGTTTCTTATTATGAGTATACAGGAAGGCCTTCACAAGCTCTAACCTACAAAGAGGTTGCGTCAATGTTGAGGCATTATGACAACACAAGAGTAGAAGCTCTAAAAAAAACAAATAATGGAAAGAAAGATACTCGAGAAAATTTTTATGCTCTCGAAGATTTAAAAGCATATATTGCCTATGTAGAAAAATTAGCAAAAGACAAAAAGATAAAGATTACAGGAATTAATATTATTAGTGCCGCTTATCCAGATGATGCTAGATATAAAGAAAAAGCAAACTACCAAACATTAATATTTATGCCAGCAACAAAAATTGGAGATAAAAACAATGTTTCATTTGATCCATTATACTCTCAAGTAGGTAAGCCGAAATTGTTTGCAGAAATCCTTTACTCAAAATTTCATTATTCTTACAGAGGCTATCAGTCAAACACAGCTAGAACTTTTATGAAAAATACTGCTATAAAAACGACTACTGATGGCGATGATATGGAAAGCTCGGCAGCGAATAGAACACATATTTCACCACCCTATTAATACAGGTAGATGCTTTTAAAAGAGATTATCATTTATTTTGAATTTGCTACTGTACTTGTAGCGCTATTTAGCTATCAAAAACACAAACAATTGTATTTTAAATGTTTTGTTGCTTACGTATTGGTGGTGTTTGGTTTTGAGTATTTAATAGGTAATTTTTTTGAAAAGGATAATCAAGGTATTTATAATATATACACTTTTTTTGAATTCAATTTGGTAAGTATTATTTATTATAACTTAAATAAAGAAAAATTATCACGACTGATTATTAGTTATTTAATTGGGGTTTTTAATTGCGTTTATTTTTTAAGTTTTTTCTTTTTAATCTTGCAAAATTACACGGTTACCATTGGAGCTTTGATTGTAAGTGTTTTTATGATTTTTTATTTAAAAGAACTGCTAAATTCAGATAAAATAATTGAGTATAAAAGAGAAGTGTCTTTTTGGATTACTGTTGGGATGCTCTTTTATTATTTATGTACGATCCCTTTTTTAGCATTGGTCTATTTTATTGGGCTTAAAGGAATTTTTCTTTTTAAAATTATCAATATAATTACAATTATAACGCATTTATGCTTTATATTCGGATTACTATGGAGCAAGAGAACGGAGAATTAGTTGTCATAATATCTACAATTTTAGTCAGTTTAATTACATTGGCTTTGATTGCTTTATTTGTTGTATTTCAAAAAAGGAAAAATAAACTTTTGGTAGAAAGAGAAGAAGCTAAAAAACGTTTTGAAAGAGAAATAGCAGAAACTCAAATAGAAATACGGGAAGAAACTTTGCGAAACATTAGCTGGGAATTACATGATAATATTGGTCAATTATTAACCTTAGCAAAGATTCAATTACAAAATGCAACTAAAGATACTATTAAGGAGGTGACTGATACCATTTCTAAGTCTTTGAAAGAAGTGAGGTCTTTGTCAAAATTAATTAATCCAGAAGCCATTAAAAACATCAAACTAAAAGAAGCAATTCAGTTGGAAGTGGATCGTTTTAATCGTTTAAATTTCATCAAATCAAGCTTAGAAGTTATTGGTAATGAAAAAAAAATAGATAAAAAAGCAAGTATTATTATTTTTAGAATTTTACAAGAGTTCTTTTCAAACACCATTAAACACTCTAAGGCATCCACCTTAAAAGTAATGCTAAAATATACTGATGAGAGCCTGTTAATAACTGCTTCAGATAATGGGATTGGTTTTTCCTCATCAGAAAACCATAAAACGGGTATTGGTTTGCAGAACATTAAAAATAGAGCAAAGTTAATTGGGGCGGAAGCTAAATTTACCTCGCGAAAAGAGAATGGAACAACCCTGTTTATAAAGTATAAATTATGATAAAATATTCAATAGTTATTGTCGAAGATCATACCTTGTTATCACAGGCAATTGCAGGAATGGTAAATACCTTTGATAAATTTAAAGTTTTATATACCTGCAAAAATGGGCAAGAATTAATTGATAAATTCTCTGAGTCTCCCAGGAACATCCCTGATATTGTTTTGATGGATATCAATATGCCAATAATGAATGGTATAGAAACTACTGAGTGGATAACAAAAAAACATCCGATCGTTAATGTGGTAGCTTTGTCTGTAGAAGATGAAGAAAATACGATATTAAAAATGTTGAGAGTAGGTGCTAAAGGGTATTTATTAAAAGATGTGGAAAAAACAATCTTAGAACATGCATTAATTGAAATTATGGATGTTGGTTTTTACCATTCAAAAAATGTTGCTAGTTTGCTGGTAAAATCATTGTCTGGTAAAGGAAATGGAGGTCCCCAATTTAAGGAGAATGAATTAATTTTCATGAAATTGGCTTGTACAGAATTTACCTATAAAGAAATTGCAGATAAAATGTTTTTAAGTCCTAAAACGATTGACGGTTATAGAGATGCTCTTTTTGATAAACTGGGAATCAGAAATAGAGTTGGTTTGGCCGTTTATGCAATTAAAAATAAAATTTATACTCCGTAGAATTATGCGTAAATTTGCAGCATGGAACAAACAAATAGACAGAAAAAGATTGCAGGAGTAATTCAGAAAGACTTGGTAGATGTTTTACAAAAAGCTGCTCAA
>JAESTN010000169.1 GCA_016763595.1 Flavobacteriaceae bacterium
AAAACCTGTCTCAATCTTTAAAGATCCTGCTCGTACTAATGGATACTTAGTAATGACAGAAGTATTAAATTCTGACGGAACTCCACACGAATCTAATGCTCGCGCTACGATTAATGATGATGATAATGATTTCTGGTTCGGGTTTGAGCAAGAATATTTTATCATGGATAACGCAACTCAACTCCCTTTAGGATTCCCAGTTGGCGGATATCCTGGACCACAAGGAATGTATTATTGCTCTGTTGGAGGAAGAAATACACATGGTAGAGATTTTGTTGAAAAACATGCTGATTTATGTATTGACGCCGGATTGAATTTTGAAGGAATCAACCAAGAAGTTGCTTCTGGACAATGGGAGTTTCAATTGTTTGCTAAAGGCGCAAAAAAAGCTGGAGACGAGATCTGGGTTGCTCGATATTTATTAGACAGACTAACAGAACAATACGGTTATTATATCGAATACCATCCAAAACCTGTAAAAGGAGATTGGAATGGTTCTGGAATGCATGCTAATTTCTCGAACGAAGTATTAAGAACCTGTGGATCTAAAGAAATTTACATGAAAGTTTGTGAAGCTTTTAGACCTGTAACAAAGGAGCATATTGATATTTATGGTGCTCATAACGACCAACGTTTAACAGGCCTGCACGAAACTGCTTCTATTACTGATTTCAGTTATGGTATTTCTGATAGAAGTGCTTCTATTCGTATTCCTATTTTAACTGTAGATAACGGTTGGAAAGGGTATTTAGAAGACAGAAGACCTGCATCAAACGGAGATCCTTATAAAATTGCATCACGAATTATACGAACTGTAAAACCAGTTTGCGAAAATTTATAAAAACATTTTCCATACACAACACAACAAAAAAGCTCTCGAATTTCGAGCGCTTTTTTTTATGATAATGTTGTAATTATAAATACGGCATACAATGTCAATAGCACAATGCCATGCCTCCAATCTAATCGCAATTTCTTAGGAAAGAACACCATTGGCAATACCAAAAGCGAAATTCCAAGCATCCAAAATATATCATAATTCAATAGCGCAACATCTTTAAGTTCTATTGGTGTGATCATAGAAGTAATTCCCAAAACGGCAAGAATATTAAAAATGTTAGAACCGATTAAGTTTCCTAATGAGATTGCTTTTTCTTTCTTCAACACCGCAATTACAGAAGCCGCTAATTCAGGAATACTTGTTCCGACAGAGACAACCGTAACCCCAATAACGCGTTCACTTACTCCAAAATTTGTTGCCAAAGAAACAGCTCCATTAATTAATAATTCAGAACCAGCCCATAAACCTACTCCGCCAATTGTAACAAACAATACAATTTTGCCTGTTGACAATTGATCCTCATCTTCTGGCATTTCATCTACCACTGTATTTTTTTGAAAACGCAATAAATACACTAAGAAAATTACTAGAGACGAAAATAGAATACCCCCTTCGTAAAATTCAATTTTACCATCTTGGGCTAAAAAATAATACAACAACCCAGAAGCAACCATCATTACAGGCCAATCTGTCTTGTAAAAACTTTTCTCTACTTCAATTTTTGACAAGAGCACAGTAATTCCTAATACCAATCCAATATTTGCAATATTAGACCCGATTACATTTCCCAAGGCCAAATCTGGAAATCCATCTAATGCTGATTTTACACTAACAATTAATTCGGGTGCTGAAGTAGCAAACGACACCACTGTCATCCCAATCACAACTTTTGGAATGTTCAATTTTAATGAAAGCCCAACAGCTGCTTTTAACAACCAGTTTCCTCCCACAATTAATAAAATCAATCCTAAAATGATATACAAAAAATCCATTCAATACTCTTTTTTGCGAAGATAGTATAAATTGAATTTCATAAGTGAAAAAAGTTCGCTCATCAACACAATTCTTTGAAATATAAGTATCTTTAATTCGACAATAAAAATAACGCTATTTGCAGCAATGAAACTTCGATACACTTTTTTTCTAATTTTTCTCTTTACCTTCTTTTCAAATGTGTTAACTGCTCAAGAGAAAAAAAGTTTTTTGCAACATCGCTTTGATGGCTTTATAGAAATCATCCACAAGAACTACACTAAAGAAAAACTTACTGCACTTAAAAATGACTTTGCCAGAATTGGTATTGACTTTACTTTTAGCAAATTAGCAATCAACAACAAAAATGAAATCACAAGCATCACTTTAAAACTAAAGAACAATAAAAGTTCAGCAGCTCTTACTTTAACAATGAACACAGGAGCAATCCCATCTATTAAAATTGGAGAAACAAATGGAATAGTAAGCATTAGTCCAGTAGATCACATTTCTCCTAAAAACAGAAACTAATCTGTAATAAATCATTCAAATTAGACAGCCATAATTGCATTAACTTTTAAAAATAAATCAATTGATTTACCGAAAAAACAGGCAAATTGATTGCTTTTTTTTGTATCTTATATATTATCCTATTTTTCGTTACTTTTGAATCTGAAAAACACCACAATGAGAACCTCTTTTTTTAAAGTAATCGCAAAAATAAACAAGACCCTTTTACCATCTTTCACCAAAAGAAAGTTGGATATTTCGAAGGCTTCTAAATTTCAATTGGCAATAATTGGATGGAGAGCTTATATTACATTAAACTCCTTAGATTAAAAACATACATTATGGAAAAAGAACATATCAGAGTATTTACAGGAACTTCAATTTTAGTAAATAGACTAAGTTACCTATTAGATGAAGCAAAAATTGCCAATTTAATAAAAAACCACTTCGATTCGGCAAGACTTGGAGGTTTTGGTTTACCTATGAATTCTGTTGAATTATTTATTTATAATACTGACATAGAAAAAGCCTCACCAATTATCGAAAATTTTCAAAAAGAAATAGCAGAATAGGTTTTATAGTTTAAAAAAATCTCTATATTTGCACCCGCTTAACGGCCATGTGGCGCAACTGAATAGCGCACTTGATTACGGCTCAAGAGGTTATAGGTTTGAATCCTATCATGGTCACAAAAAAACGCATCAATCTGGTGCGTTTTTTCTTTTTATAGACGTTTTAAAAACAGAAAACCCTTCTAATATCTCTATTAAAAAGGCTCTTTATATGTAATTAAACTTAATCTTTAAGCTAGTTTTTACTGCGTATCTTTTTTACCCCATACACCAATCCGGCTAAAAGCAAAAAAAGTACTCCACCATCTATGGGTAACCCTGGTGGTGGTGGTGGTGGAATTGGGGGCGGAACTGCTTGCCCATATGTTTGCAATGCGAGTAGTACAATTGCAATAGTTAAGTATGTTCTTTTATGTTTCAATTTCTTAATTTTTCTATACTCTTAGGACACCATAACTTTTAATAAGTCACTTTGTT
>JAESTN010000170.1 GCA_016763595.1 Flavobacteriaceae bacterium
AACATCCTTTGGAAAAGATTTTTTTAAATCAAATGACAGTATTGAAATTAACAAAATTCACAACCCTGTTCTTTATAAATATTATTTAAACGGTAATTGGGATTTATATTAAAGTTATGTATACAACATATAAACATATAGAAGCAAACATATACAGCCATAAACTTTGGACTGCTTGTATTGACCCAAAAGAACTAAAAAACACGTATGACCACTTACTAAAAGAAATAGGTTTTACAATTGTTCTTTTCAACGAGCATGATTTCCCTGAACAAGGTTACACTTGTTTTTGGCTTTTGAGTGAAAGTCATTTAGCAATACACACGTTTCCAGAAAGTGGTAAAAGTTACATTGAGCTAAGCAGCTGTAATAAAAGTAAATTAGACTTATTTATTCAAAAAACAAACGCCTCAAAGACCTAATAATCAAATCTATTCACAATAGACATGATCAAATAAATGAACAGAATGAAAAACAAAGTAGCTGATTTTATTAATTACAATAAGTATTTTATCAAATTCATTTATGCACTTATTGTACTAAATATTGTTGCCCTAATTCTTGAATCTTACGAAGAATTAAATTCTAAGTACGGTAGTGTTTTTTATTTTTTCGAAGTGTTTTCAGTTGCTATATTTACCGTTGAATATATTTTACGTATTTGGATTTCTGACAAAACAAAAGAAGACAAAAGAGAACGACTCAATTTTGCTTTTTCTACATTAGGAATTATAGATTTAATTGCAATTATTCCTTTCTATCTCCCTTTTATTTTCCCTTTCGATTTAAGAATCGTACGTATTCTTCGCTTATTCAGATTGTTAAGGATTTTTAAACTTAGCCGATATTCAAATTCTTTAAAAACTATGAAATATATTTTTAAAGAAACAAAATCTGAATTATCTATGACTCTTTTTGTGATTTTTGTATTGATGATTTTATCTTCTACACTGATGTATTATATAGAACATGATGGGCAACCAGAGCAATTTGCAAGTATTGGAGACGCCTTGTGGTGGTCTGTAATAACATTAACTACTGTAGGCTATGGAGATGTATACCCAATTACTGGTTTGGGTAAATTGTTGAGTGGTGTTATTGCTTTAATAGGAATTGGCTTTGTAGCACTTCCTACTGGAATAATTAGTTCAGCCTTTATTGAAAAAATTCAATCCGAAAAAAAATTAAAACAAGAGGAAACAACATGCAACTGCCCACATTGTGGAAAAAACATTGTTTTATGACTTTCAATAAAAACATCATCCTGTTTGTACTACTTCTGTACGCTATTTACATTGTTGGTCTTTTTATTCCCATTACTAAATTTGGCATTGTACCTCGTACTATAGATGGACTTATTGGTGTATTTACCGCACCTTTTCTACATCGCGGAATTTGGCATCTAGTTTCAAATACAATTCCTTTACTTGTACTACTCACTGTGTTAAACCATTTCTATCCTAAGAAGACCATATCTGTAGTTTTATTTACAGTTCTTGCTGGTGGAATACTCGTTTGGATATTTGCTAGAAAAGCCAACCATATTGGAGCTAGTGGGCTCATATATGGTCTTGTAGCATTTCTAATTGCAAATGGATTTTTAGAGCGGAAACTAATTCCAATACTAGTCTCAATTGCCATAGCATTTGTATATGGTGGATTGATTTGGGGAGTTTTTCCATCACTAAGAAGTTACATATCCTGGGAGGGTCATCTTTTTGGTGCCGTATCTGGTGTTCTTAGTGCATTTTTACTAAAAAACAAAAGGATATCAAAAATTCATTCGCAGTAAACACGCTAGAATAATGTCAAAACTATTTGAATATAGAGAACAATTAAACTTAACTCAAGAAGAGTTATCAAATAAATCAGGGATTTCTGTAAGAACCATACAACGTATTGAGGCAGGCACAAACCCAAAAGGACATACCCTTAAAGCGTTAGCAGAAGCTTTAGAAATAGAAGAAAACAAGTTGCTTAAAAAAGATGAGAAAACAGCTGGTATTAATTATACTTCACTCAAACTCATCAATCTTTCTTCCTTGCTCTTTGTTTTCATTCCTCCAGTAAATATTTTGCTCCCCCTTATAATAATGTTTGCAAAAAAACAATTCAATCCACTAACAAAACAACTTGTAACGTTACAAATCTTATGGACAATTTTAATGATAGCCGTATTTTTAATTGGTTCTATTTTGAATAGTTGGCTTTCAATAGAAGGTGACCTGATCTTATTTATTCTAATAGTATTAGGTTTTTGCAATGTCTTTATAATCCTCAGAAATACAGTAGAGATTGATAAAAACAAGAAACTGTATATCAACTTAAATTTCAGCATTATATAAGTACGCCTTAACATTGACAGGTTCTTGTCGGGGTATTGGCGGTCATTTTTTGATTCAATTTTTCATTAGCTATAGATATTTGCAACTCAAACTATATATAATTATGAATCAAAAATTTCACCTTTTAACTACATTTTTCTTACTTATTTTAACAAGCCAAATCTATGGTCAATTAACGCATCTGCAAACCCAAAAAATAGACAGCCTGTTTATTGGCTGGAACATACCTAATCACCCTGGAGGTTCTATTGCTGTAATGCAAGAAGGCAAAACAGTTTTCTCAAAAGCGTATGGCTTGGCTAGTTTAGAATATTTAACCCCAAATTCTACTGAAACTCTCTTTAATATTGGTTCTAATTCCAAGCAATTTACTGCCATGGCAATTGTCTTACTTAATGAACGTAATAAATTGTCGTTTGATGATGATATAAGAACATATATTCCTGAATTTCCAAATTTCGGCAAGATTATTACCATCCAACATTTATTGCATCATACTAGTGGATTAAGAGATGTTCATGGGCTTCTTGGACTAGCAGGTTGGAGAAATGATGATGTAATGTCAAATGACGATCTTACTAGAGTTATTCTAAAACAAAACAACCTTAATTTTAAACCAGGTGAAGAGGTTTTGTACTGTAATACTGGCTATATGCTTTTGGTAAACATCATTGAAAAAGTAACTGGAGAAAAATTTAAATATTGGTTAAAAGAAAATATTTTTGACAAGCTAGACATGAATCATACCTATGTAGAAGATCAATATGATCGTGTGGTTCCAAACTATGCCACCTCATACGGAGGTAATTCTAATTTTAATAGAAAAATAGCCTATTGGAACTATGTTGGGTCTGGAAACATGCACTCAACAACTGGTGATTTACTAAAGTGGTTGAAAAATTTTAGTACCCCTAAAAAAAACTGGGAATCAGCATTTGCGACACTTTTAACAATGACCCCTCTTAACAATGGAACCCCAACTATTTTTGGGTTTGGAGTAAGAATAGAGAACCATCTTGGAAAAAAAATAATACAACATGGAGGGGCCATTGGTGGGTTTAGATCAATTATTCGCACTTACCCAGAAGACAAACTCAGCATCGTTGTACTTAGCAATTTTACAGGGAGCAATATCATGTCAAAAACCAATAAGCTTGCTGAATTAATGTATCCAATAAAAGAAAAAATAACACCACAAAAACAAATACAACCAACCAAAAAACCGAAGAAGTTCATCAAATTATCAACTAAAAAATTAGCCAAATTTGAAGGGATTTATTGGGATACCAAAGAAAAGTATGGCCGTAAAATTTATGTAAAGAATGACACCTTGAGGTATTCAAGATCAGCTACAAGCGAGAGTCTTTTAGTACCCATAAAAAAGAACAAATTCTACATGTTACATGTTGGAATTGATGTTACCGTTGAATTTGTACATAAAGGAAACCTTAAACAAATGGTTGTACTTGTTGCAGGTGAATTGCCTATCGTTTTTGATTTACATGAAACCATTAAAAAGTCTAGAACTAAAGAATTGGCAGAATATCCAGGAAAATATTACAGTTCTGAAATTGAAACTGGGTATACGATAACCATAGAAGGAACTGATATTTACATACACCACATACGACATGGAAAAATTAAATTGAAAAGAGTGTATCAGGATATTTTAGAAGGAGAATGGCCAATTAATATGGTTGAGATAAAAAGAAGTAGCAAAGGTATTATACAAGGGCTACAGATAACAAATGGTCGGGTAAGAAATTTATGGTTTAAGAAAATGTTATAAACTAATTTTGGCAAGTCAATTTTTATATAAAAATTGACTTGCCAAAATTAGTTTATAACATTTTCTTAAAC
>JAESTN010000171.1 GCA_016763595.1 Flavobacteriaceae bacterium
CCCAATTTTCTGGTAAATGCATATTAATGGCTCCTTGATTAGACCAAACCCAATTGTATTCGGGTAGAAATTTGTTGTTCTCTTTTTTTCTAGAATACACGTTGTCGGTTATATCATGATCCCATTGTACTCTAGAAAAATTAATTCGCCATTGCTCACCATCTTTTGGATTTACTTTTGGTCTGTTTTTTAATTCAGCAAAAGCACTTAACGGAATCGCCATTTCTACAGACCAATACTGATCTATATCATTGGGGTTGTTTAAGGTTCCGTTAATAGAAACTGCAGATTTTAAATTGTTTAAATTCCATCTGTTTTTTGGTTTTCCACCAACATTATAAGGTTTGTTTAAGGCCAAATCCCAAATGGTTCCTAAGGCATTAATTTCTATTTCACCATAATTATGAGTGTCATTAGAAGGGCTAATAAACACTTCAAAATCGTTGTTGTAAAAAATAACTTGATCTCTTACTTTAATGTCTCCCCAAATATGTTTTTCGTTCAGTTTTGCATATACATATAAAAAATCAGCATCCCAAAGCATTTTTACTTGTGTCTGCTGATTCGGAATCTTTACGCCTTCAATATCAATGAAGTTTGATGTGAATTTTGCATTTTTCCAATCGTTTTCGGTTGCTTTTCCATCCATAATTAATGGAGTAGTCGTTTTGTAAACAACATAGGTTTTTGGGCTTACAATTTCTGAATCTAGCTGAACAGAAATTGTCTTTTCTTTAGCGCAATTAGAAAATGTAATGACTAATATAAATAAAAAGATTAAGTTGGAAAAGGGATTTTTCAAGGTGGATTTTATTTTGATAGCAGCTAAGATAATAAATAGGAGCTTTTAAATAATAATTTTATGTAAATCAATCTCAAAACATGTAACTTTACAAAGTAAATTATCAACTTAAAAAAGAGTGCAAGCTCGTATCTTTATAAAATGGAGAGTCATTTTGAATTGAATGAAGTAACCAGGAAATTACCGAAACACTTACATAAGTTTATTGTTAAACAACCCTATAGCGAGTATACATCACAAAACCAAGCGGTTTGGCGTTATGTAATGCGAATGAACATTGATTTTTTGGGTAAAGTTGCTCATAAATCTTATTTAAATGGCTTAGAAAAAACAGGAATTTCTTTAGATACTATTCCTGAAATGGAGGGTATGAACCGTATTTTAAAAGAAATAGGGTGGGCCGCAGTTTCTGTTGATGGTTTTATTCCACCAAATGCATTTATGGAATTTCAAGCCTATAATGTATTGGTAATTGCTTCAGATATGAGAACGATTAATCATATTAAATACACGCCTGCACCAGATATTATTCATGAAGCAGCGGGGCATGCACCCATAATTGCAAATCCAGAATATGCAGAGTATTTGAGACGTTTTGGAGAGATTGGAAGCAAAGCAATTTCATCTTCTAAAGATTATGAAATGTATGAGGCAATTAGATTGTTATCTATATTAAAAGAAGATCCAAGTTCTACGGAAGAAGAAGTTTCAAAAGCTCAAAATGCAGTAGAAGAGTTGCAAAATAATATGGGCGAAATGTCTGAAATGGCACAAATTAGAAATTTACATTGGTGGTCTGTAGAGTACGGTTTGATTGGTGAATTAAATGAGCCAAAAATATATGGCGCAGGACTGCTTTCTTCAATTGGCGAAAGTGCTTGGTGTTTAACAGATGCCGTTGAGAAGTTGCCATATTCTTTAGAAGCTGCAAATAAAAGTTTTGACATCACAAAACCACAACCACAGTTATTTGTAACTTCAGACTTTGCAAAGCTAAGCTTGGTTTTAGAACAGTTTGCAAATACCATGTCACTTAGAAAAGGCGGTATGAAAGGAGTAAAGAAGCTCATTGATTCTGAAAACTTAGGGACTATAGAATTGAGTACTGGAATTCAAGTTTCTGGGCATTTTTGTAAGGTGATTGAGTTTGATAATAAGTCTATTTACATTCAAACAAAAGGGCCAACAGCATTGGCAAATAGGGATAAAGAATTAATTGGTCATGGTATAGAATATCATGCAGAAGGGTTCGGAAGCCCAATTGGTAAACTGAAAGGAATTAATATTCCGATTGAAGATATGAGTCCGAGAGATTTGGAAGCCTATGGAATTTATGAAGGGAAAGAAACTACGTTGGAATTTGTAGGTGGTGTAAAAGTTGTTGGAGAGGTAATCACTGGAACAAGAGATTTACAAGGGAAAATTCAGCTAATCTCCTTTAAGAATTGTACAGTAACTTATGAAGATGAAATTTTATTTGATCCTTCTTGGGGAGTCTACGATATGGCAGTTGGAGTAGAAGTGGTTTCGGCCTATTCAGGCCCAGCGTCCGTAAACTCGTTTGAAGACGTGAATAAAGTTTCTGAAACCAAAACACATAAAATTCAGTACACAGAAAAACAAATTTCATTGTATGGATTATACACGCAACTAAGAACGTTAAGAGAGAGTAGTACTCTTACAGAAAGCAGCATTGAGTTGCTATATAATGAGTTGATTGCGAATCATCCATCCGACTGGTTATTAATGCTAGAGTTGTATGAAGTATCTGTAAAGAATAATTTTTCAATTCAAAAAATACTCCTAAAAGAATTAGAGAAATTGAAATGTAACAAAAGCTACACTACGCTTATAGAAAAAGGCATAGCTTTGTGTTCAAATTAAGATAAAATCAAAAATTATGGGTTTATTTAACCTGTTTAAAGGAAAAAACATGGAATCAGAGATTAAAGAATATTTAGAAAACGGAGCTGTTATTTTAGATGTTAGAACGAAAATGGAATGGGATGAAGGCCATAGTGATGGAGCAGAGCATATAGTTTTGAATTTAATCCCTTTAAAGTTAGAAGAAATCAAAGCATTTAATAAGCCTGTAATTGCTGTTTGTAAAAGTGGTGGTAGAAGCGGGCAGGCAACTCAGTTTTTATCAAGTAATGGAGTTGATGTAATTAATGGCGGGCCTTGGCAAAATGTAGATCAATATCTTTAATAACCATAATTATTAAAACCAGATTTACGATGTCTTCTTAAACGCCTCATTACTTTTAGTGAAGTGCTTACTTTTCTAATTACTGCCAAAACACCTCCAAGAAGAGCACCTGTAAAGGCTCCCATGGTTAACGGGTCAAAATTATGTCCTGTAATTAAGTACTTCAAATAAAATACAAGCATCCCAATTAAGATCGATACTAAAAATATTTGTAGTTTGGATTTTGATAAGTGTGCATACAATCCACAAAAAATTCCTGTGCTTATTGATGTTGCAGTTATTTTTGTCCAGAAAATATCGATAATAGGCGTCCCTTTAGCTAAGAAAAAGGAAGTTGTGAACAATCCAATTAAGGTTCCTACTATAATTCCAATGCAAATTTTTTGAATCATTTTTTTAAATCGGGGAAATTAAACAGGTTAAATTTAGTGAAAATATTTTAATCGATACGATAGATTCATTTTAAACTAAAAAAAATCATCAAATTTTATAAATGGATATTGTTCTTTTACAAGGGCTATTCTTTTTTGGATGCCTTTTAAAAACTGCTGATGTTGCTCAGATTCGGGAGTGAAAGGCCTGTGATTTATACCTCTTTGAATCGTTTCTATTTCATTCATGTTTTTTATAGCATCTTCAGAAATCCAAGTATTAGAAAACTTTTCCCAAATATAATTGATGGCTGTTTGGTTTGGGTGAATCATATCTTCTTTGTAAAAACGATAATCGCGTAACTCATCCATTACAATCTCATAAGAAGGGAAATAATGAATTTTGTCTCTTGGTTCTAAAACATGGTGAATGGCAGCTAATAAATGCGATTTACTTTGTTGATTTTGAATGAAACCATCTTTAAGGTGGCGAACAGGTGAAACTGTAAACAACACAGTTGCTTTCGCATTCATTGATTTTATAAGTGCAATTATTGCTTCTAAACTTTCTGTAATTGCATCAACAGACAAAATATCCTTTAAAAACTTCTTTTGTGGGACTTTGTGGCAATTGGCAACTATAGTGTCCGATTCAATGAAACGATATGCCCAAGCGGTTCCTAAAGTGATAATAATATGAGTTGAGTGGTGAAGTTGTTTGCTTGCTGAGTTAATTTGTTGATTCAACCTATTCAGCAGTTCTTCTTTATTTGATGAACTTAAATTGGAATGTGCTTCAAAGCAATGCCAACGTTCATTTAAAAAAAAGACATCTTTATCTGTATATTCTTTTTCATTAATTGCATTTGTAATTAATGTTTCAATTGCTCTAGGATGAAATAAAATACCAAATGGGTTTTGATTTGTTTGAAACTTATAATAGGCTAGTTTATCTCCAATGTTTTCAGAAAAACACGAACCTAATAATAGAATTTTAGAATCATAGCCTATTGGGTTGTAAGCTTCTTTTTTTAATGGTATTTGAGTTTGTAGATTCATACTGATATTAGATAGAGAAATCAAAAATAATAAAGAGATAGCTGCTAAATTAGCTAATTTATATCAATATTATTGCCTAGTTTTTTTGTTAAAAATTGAATAGCATCATATTTTTCTGATTCATTGATGTTGAGAAAGTGTATAGCATTCTTTTTCCCATCGTGTTTAACAAATACAATACTTTCGCTGGTTAAAATTATTTGCAATAATTCATCAATAGGTATGATTTTTTCAAAACTGGGAAGGATTTTGATTACTAATTGCTCGTTTTCAATATTAATAGAAAGGCTTTTGTTTATATATGTGCTTCTATATATTGAATAAATACCAATTGTTAGGAAAAAAATTAAAGCAACCGGGTTGATGTCAGAATATAGAAATAGACATACAGTACCGATGCTAAACAAGGATCCGAAGATGAGTTGGGCAATTTTGTTTGAAGAGTCATTATTGGTCTCTAATTCAATATTTGTTCTCTTTGCAGAAAAAAAGGTTTTTTTTCTTTTATATATATCATAAATCAATGAGAGAACGATCAATGGATAGAAGACGTATATGAATATTTCCTCTGATATGAATTTCATTAAATCAAAATAAATAAATAAAGGAAGCCATATAATCCAGCTAATTTTTTTTAAGATGTTTAAAGTTTTCTTCACGTTTTTTTAGGTAAATATATACATATAAAAAAGAAAGGTTCAAAGTAAAATAATACTCTGAACCTTTGCTGCTTAATTCCTTTGTGCCTTTCTAAACGATATAATCTTTCGCTTTTTCTAAGGCTTCTTTAATACCGCCAGGGTTTTTACCACCTGCAGTTGCGTAGAATTTTTGTCCACCACCACCACCATTGATGAATTTCCCTAATTCTCGAACAACTTTACCTGCGTCCAATCCTTTTTCGTCTACCAGTTCTTTAGAAATAGAACAGGTTAATAATGCTTTGTCTTTAATAGCAGAACCAAATACTAAGAATAAGTTTTTATGTTCTTTTCCTAAATCAAAAGCTAAATTTTTAATTCCGTTGGCATCTAAATCTACTTTAGTAGCTAAGAACTGCACTCCGTTTATTTCTTGTAATTGACTTCTTAAATCTCCAATTAAATTTTTTGCTTTGGCTTTTAATAACTGCTCAATTTCTTTCTTTA
Source organism: Flavobacteriaceae bacterium (assembly GCA_016763595.1). Taxonomy (GTDB): domain Bacteria; phylum Bacteroidota; class Bacteroidia; order Flavobacteriales; family Flavobacteriaceae; genus Polaribacter. The sequence goes on from JAESTN010000171.1 coordinate 5,590, forward strand.
AAGACGCGTTTTCATCTTGTAAATTTGTAATAGATTTTACAGTGCTTTTAGGATTTTTTAGCAATTGTTTAATAGCGCTAAATTCTTTGTCCATAACTTCGAAATAC
>JAESTN010000172.1 GCA_016763595.1 Flavobacteriaceae bacterium
AAGAAGGGCAAAAAGGATTGTTACTAGGTTCATTTTTTAAAGTACTAGGCCCTATCATTGTCGTATTGCCCGGAATCATCGCATTTCATCTTTTTGGAGATTCGTTGATAAACCCAGATGAAGCCTATCCAAAATTAGTGTCAAGAGTGTTGCCTTTATCACTTGTCGGTTTCTTTGCAGCTGTTTTGTTTGGGGCTATTTTGAGCTCTTTTAATAGCGCGCTAAATAGTTCTGTTACCCTGTTTGGTATAGATATATATAAGGAATATGTGAACAAAGAAGCTACCGAAAAACAAGTCGTAAAAGCAGGAAAATATTTTGGAGTACTACTCGCTGTAATGGCAATGTTTGTTGCACCGTTTATTGCAAATGCACCTGATGGCCTTTTTGGGTATTTACAAGAAGTAAACGGTTGCTATAGTATTCCAATTTTAACAATTGTCATGGTTGGTTATCTTACAAAAAGGGTGCCTGCCATCGCTGCAAAAGTTGCCATTATTTCTGGTGTTATTTTATATAGCATTAGTCAGTTTATCTTAAAACCCTATGTCTTTGGACCCGAAAATTATCCGCATTTTTTACATGTAATGGCCCTGCTGTTTGTATTGAATGTTGGTATCATGTTGGTCATAGGGAAGCTATATCCAAGAAAAACCGCCTATTCACAAAAATTCTCACAACTCGTAGAAATTACCCCTTGGAGATATACCAAATTAGTTGGTATTCTTATTTGTATACTCGTTATAAGTACCTTCATATACTTTTCTTAAAATGAAAAATAAACATAAAATAGTATTCCTTTTTGCAGTATTAACTATGATAGCATGTACGGCTACTAAAGACAAACCTATCGTTGCTGAATTAGCATATAAAATCCCTTCTAAATTAGGAGAAGGTGCTTTTTGGAATTATAAAACAAAAGAGTTGTATTGGATCGATATTGAACAACAACAAGTGCATGTTTTCAATCCAAAAACAAAGAAGAATAAAACCATACAGATGCCAAGTAAAATTGGTACAGTAGTGCCTTCAGAAACAGCAGGAATGGCTGTGGTGGCATTGTCTGACGGAATTTATACTGAGAATATGACTACACAGCAATTAGAGCTGCTTTCTGATGTTGAGTCAGAAATTGTAGCCAATCGATTTAACGATGGTAAATGTGACCCTAATGGGAATCTGTGGGTAGGCTCAATGCATTTAAAACAGGACAAACCAAATGCTAAATTGTATAAGATTGCTGCGAATGGAAAAGCGACAGAAATGTTAGATAACGTAACTATTTCAAATGGAATTGTTTGGACCAAAGATGGAAAAACCATGTATTATATTGATACCCCAACAGGGGTGATAAAAGCCTACGATTTTAATTTGGAAAATAGCACGATCTCCAATGGAAGAATTGCTGTTGAGGTACATGCTGAAGATGGGTTTCCAGACGGAATGGCCATTGACGAGAATGACAACCTTTGGGTGGGGATGTGGAACGGAAATGCGGTAGCTCAATACAATCCTAGAACAGGTAAATTAATGTCAAAAATTAAAGTACCTGCTCATAATATAACCTCTTGTGCTTTTGGAGGAGAAAATTTAGAAACATTGTATATCACATCAGCAAGTGTTGATATGAATACAGAGGAACGGAAAAGATATAAATTGGCTGGCTCTATTTTTAAAGTAAAACCAGGTGTGAAAGGAGTAAAAAGCACTTTTTATGGACAGCCTAAACTGAAATAAAAAAAAGAAATAGTGCACTAAAAATTTAGATATGCGTAAAATATACATCCTGCTTTTTTTGGTTAGCTTGATCGTTTGTTCTTGTACTACCAAAGAAAAACCCACAGATGAAATTGCCCAAAAAGTAACCCGATTAATGGCTAAAATGAGCTTGGAGGAAAAAATTGGACAGCTCAATTTAAGAGGTACATCAAGTCGTGTTAAAGGGAAATTACCCGAAACTTTGAAACAAGCGGTTAGAAACGGAGAAATAGGTGCTTTTTTAAATGTAATGAACAAAGATTATGTAGATGAACTTCAGAAAATAGCAATCGATGAAAGTCCACACGGAATACCATTACTATTTTCTAGAGATGTGATTCATGGATTTAAAACCATATTTCCGATTCCCTTGGGTATGGCTGCTTCTTGGGATATTAAAATTGCCGAAAACTCCTCTCGAGTAGCTGCCATTGAGGCTTCTTCTTATGGAATTCGTTGGACTTTTGCGCCGATGTTAGATATTGCTAGAGATAGCAGATGGGGGAGAATTGCAGAATCGCCAGGAGAAGATCCTTTTTTGGCGTCCAAATTAGCAAAAGCCTATGTAAAAGGATTTCAGGGAGATAGCTTGTCAGATCCTACAAGTATGATTGCTTGCGCCAAGCATTTTATTGGCTATGGAGCTGCTATTGGAGGTCGAGATTATAATACAGCCATCATCAACAAAGAACAGTTACAAAATGTATACCTACCACCATTTAAAGCAGCCATTGATGCAGGTGCTCAAACCGTAATGACAGCCTTTAATGAGATGAATGGAATCCCTGCTTCTGGAGATAAAAAATTATTGACAACCATACTTAGAGAACAATTGGGCTTTGATGGTTTTGTAGTGAGTGATTGGAATTCGGTAACAGAAATGATTCCGCATGGATTTGCAGAAAATGAAAAACAGGCAGCCGAAATAGCAATAAATGCTGGTCTAGATATGGAAATGATGAGTGCCTCTTATGAAAACCATATCAAAGAGCTACTCAATGAAGGCAAAGTAACAGTCAAGCAATTGGATTTTTTAGTAGCAAATATTTTAAGGGTAAAGTTTCGTATGAATTTGTTTGACAAACCATTTCGAATAAAAGAACATTCTGGAGATGTATATGCACCTAAACATTTAGCATTGGCAAAAGAAGCGGCTATTAAAAGTACGGTACTCCTTAAAAATGAGAACAGTATTTTACCTTTAAAAACAAAAATGAAGATTGCTATTATTGGGCCTTTAGCAGACAAACCAAGAGAGCAATTGGGAACTTGGACTTTTGATGGGGATAAAAATTACACCATT
>JAESTN010000173.1 GCA_016763595.1 Flavobacteriaceae bacterium
ACAAAAAATAATAAAAAAATAGCAATACAATTTTAATATATGAAGCAAATTTTAGTAGTATTCATAAGTCTTATTGTTTTATCTAGTTGTGATTCTAAAGAGTCAAAAACGGGAATCAATAAGCGTCCTTTTGTTTGGGAAGCCGCAAACGTGTATTTTTTATTGACAGACCGTTTTTATAATGGAGATACTTCAAACGACATCAATTTTGATAGAACCAAAGAACCGGGGAAATTAAGAGGTTTTGAAGGTGGAGATGTCAAAGGAATTATTAAAAAGCTAAAAGATGGGTATTTTACAAAATTAGGGGTCAATGCCATTTGGATGACGCCTATAGTAGAACAAATTCATGGAGGAACAGACGAAGGAACAGGTGTGACTTATGGTTTTCATGGCTATTGGACTAAAGATTGGACAAAGATAGAGCCTAATTATGGAACAAAAGAAGATGTAAAAGAGCTGGTTGAGCTCGCACATGAAAAAGGTATTAGAGTGTTGTTAGATGCTGTGATTAATCATACAGGCCCGGTAACAGAGAAAGACCCTGTTTGGCCTACGGATTGGGTGCGAACAGAGCCACAGTGTACCTATAAAAATTCAGAAACTACAATTCCGTGTACATTGGTTAGAAATTTACCAGATGTAAAAACGGAAAGCAATGAAGCAGTTAAGTTGCCACCATATTTAGTTGAAAAATGGAAAAATGAAGGCAGGTATGAAGAAGAAGTTGCAGAGTTGGATGCGTTTTTTAAAAGAACAGGATACCCTAGAGCTCCACGCTTTTATATTATCAAATGGTTGACAGATTATATTACAGAATTCGGAATTGATGGGTATAGAGTCGATACGGTAAAGCATGTAGAAGATACTGTTTGGCAAGAGTTTAAAAAGGAATGTGATGTTGCTTTTAATCAATGGAAAAAGGACAATCCAAAGAGTGTTTTAGACCAAAACCAATTTTATTTGGTTGGAGAAGTATATGGTTATGGAATTGGTTCAGGACAGTATTATGATTTTGGAGATAAAAAGGTGAATTATTTTGATGGGGCATTTCAGAGTTTGATTAATTTTCAATTTAAATGGGATGCGAAACAGAAACCAATAACAGAAGTGTTTGACTTATATGCAAATTCGCTTCAAAATGATTTAAAAGGTTTTGGGACGATGAATTATATCAGTTCTCATGATGATGGTCAACCTTATGATGCAAAGAGAGAAAAATCACTATTGGCAGGGACATTATTGTTATTAGCTCCCGGAACTTCACAAATTTATTATGGAGATGAGTCTGCTCGCTCTTTAGTAATAGAAGGAACTGTTGGAGATGCAACTTTACGTTCATTTATGAATTGGGAAGAGATTACTACAGATGAAAAGAGCAAGCAAACAGTAGCGCATTGGCAAAAATTGGGGCAATTTAGAAATAAACATATTAGTGTTGGAGCTGGAGTACATCAACAAATATCAGAAAAACCCTATGTGTTTTCAAGAACATATTCTAAAGAGAATTATGGAGATAAAGTTGTAATCGGATTAAACCTTTTGAAAGGAAAGAAAAGCATTGCGGTAGGCGATATATTTTCTGACGGAGAATTGCTTAGGGATGCATATACAAATAAAGAAGCAACTGTTGTAAATGGAAAAATTGAATTACATACAGAACATACAATCGTATTATTAGAAAAAAAAAGATAATTAAATGAAGAAAACAATAGTAATTCTAATTGGTTTCCTTGCATTTTTTGCATGTAAAACTGAAGAAAAAAAAGAAACAATAACGATTGCTCCAATTTCAAATCAAGTATTAGAAACTGCAGTAATTTATGAAGCGAATATTAGACAATATTCAAAAGAAGGAACTTTTGATGCTTTTACAAAAGACATTCCACAGCTAAAAGAATTGGGTGTAACCATTATTTGGTTGATGCCCGTTTTTCCTATTTCACAAACAAAGAGAAAGGCTACAGGTGGAGATTTTGCATCTAAAATAGAAGATCCTAAAGAGCGTGCAAAAGCATTAGGGAGTTATTATGCGGTATCAGATTTTAAAAAAATAAACCCCGAATTTGGAACTATCGAAGATTTTAGAGAATTGGTAAAGTCGGCTCATGATAATGGCATGTATGTTGTTTTGGATTGGGTACCAAATCATACAGGATGGGACCATATATGGTTAAAAACCAATCCTGAGTTTTATACAAAAAATGCAAAAGGAGAAATTACAGATCCTTTAAATGATGATGGAACGCCAGTTGGTTGGGCAGATGTTGCAGATTTAAACTACGATAGTAGTGGTTTGCGTACAGAAATGATAAATGATATGTTGTATTGGTTGCAAAAGGAAGGTGTAGATGGTTTTCGTTGTGATGTAGCAGGATCTGTGCCTACAGATTTTTGGCAAGAAGCGATTCCGAAATTAAGAGCTCAAAAAGATATTTTTATGTTGGCTGAGGCTTGGGAACCAGAATTGTTAAAAGCCGATTTGTTTGATGTTGCCTATGGTTGGGATAGACATCATACATTAAATAAGATGGCTAAAGGTGTAGATGCTGCAAAAAATTGGGATGAAAACTATGCCAAAGACACAGCTCGTTATGAAGCAAATGACATTTTGATGACCTTTGTAACCAATCATGATGAAAATTCGTGGAATGGTACAATTAAAGAAAGAATGGGAGATGCATCAGAAGTGTTAACTGTGTTGAGTTATTTAGTGCCAGGAATGCCATTGATATATTCAGGACAAGAATATGGGTTAAACCATCGATTAAAATTCTTTGAGAAAGATGTTATTCCACATTCCAAAGGGATAGAATGGAATTTGTTGAAATCTTTAGGTGAATTGAAGAAAACAAACTCGGCCTTAGATGGCGGGAAAAATGCAGCAGCATACATTCGATTGAATACAGAAAAAGAAGTACTAGCCTTTGTAAGAAAGAAAGGGAATGATGAGGTAGTATTTGTTGCAAACTTATCAAAAGAGCCTGCTAAAGGAGTTTTTGGGGTTGAAGGGGTTTATAAAGACTATGTCACAGGAGAAAAAATAAAACTATCAAACTCTGAACCTTTGAATCTTGATGCATGGGGATATAAAATATTGATAAAAGAATAAATAGAAATAAATGCAATTCAAATATGTAAACTCTAGTGAAAGCTAGAGTTTTTTTATTGCCTCTAAGAATTGTGTGGAGATACTTAAGCCCGATTTGTTTTCTGTGTAAACCGAAGTATATAAGAACATCAAAACCATTGAAGTACTGATAAAAATAAACCCAC
>JAESTN010000016.1 GCA_016763595.1 Flavobacteriaceae bacterium
AAGAAGAATTGGAAATGGTTGTCAGTAGCTGCCTCTGTTGCCTTATTAGTGAGTGTGTATTTTGGAAGTAACATCATTAAAGGAGATGATGGTATGACTACAGAACAGCAAGCACAATATGCAGAAGTGATGAGTACCTTAAAATTATTGTCAACAAGCCTTAATAAAGGAAACGAAGCAATGGCTAATTTATATGTGTACGAAAACACTGTTAACAAAATATTAAAAACCAAGTAAAAAACAATAATAGTAAACCAAGTAAACAAGAGATCATGAAAAAAATAATCGTATTAATAGCCCTAGTAATAGCACCAGCAGTAAGTTTTGGACAGTCAATGTTTGATAAATTAGAAAACATGGACGATGTATCTTCTTTTATCATTAATAAAGATGCCTTCCAATTATTACAAAAATTCAATCCAAATATGGGTGGAGATGGTGATGCAGTAGATATTTTCAAAATGGTGCAAAACTTAAAAGAATTAAAAGTTTTTAAAACAAATAATTCAGAGGTAGCAAAGAAAATGGAAACAATGGTTGCATCAGCAGTTAAAAAATCGAATTTAACAGAGTTAATGAGGTTTAAAGAGAACGGATCAAAAGCGAAAATTTATGTAAAATTAAATGGAGACAAAGATACTGTTAGTGAAGTTTTAATGTTTGTAAGTGGTGTTAGTAAAATGACTGAAGGACACGCAGAATCTGTAATTGTTTCTTTAACTGGAGTCATCGATATTAATAAATTAGCGAAACTAGCAGATAAATTCACAAATGGAGATAGAAAGAAATCTGAGAAGTAATAAACAGGTTTTCTAACCAAAATTGCTATAAAAAAATATTCACTTAAAACAAACTCAATGAAAAAAATAACAACCTTAATAGTCGCTTTCGTACTCGCATTCTCATTTACTTCGTGTACTGAAGATTCTTTACAAAGCTACTTAGTTGAAAGTCAAGAGAAAGCTGGATTTCTAACCTTTGATATACCAGCAAGTTTATTACAACTTAAAACGGATGATGTATCTGCCGAAACAAAGGCAACATTAAAGACCTTGAATAAAATAAATATTGTTGCGCTTCCTTCTAATGCTGATAATTCAGCTGTCGTTGAAGCAGAAAAAGCACAATTGGATAAAATATTTAAAGGAGCTGCATATAAAAGCTTAATGCGTTTTAGCCATGAAGATATTAAAATTCAATTGTATTATACTGGTAATGGTGATGAAATAGATGAAGTTATCGCGTATGCCTATGCCGCTAGTAAAGGTATTGGTGTTGCAAGAATACTTGGAGATAATATGAACCCTTCTGATATCATGAAAATGATGAGTGAAGTAAAGTTCAATTCAAAAGGTGTAGACTTTAGTAAGTTAAGCGCTCTTTTTTAGAGAAATCATTTCGTAGAAATAATTAAAAAAGCCCAAATTCTTTATTGAATTTGGGCTTTTTCTTTTTAACGAGCCATTAACAGCTATGCATCATAATTTTCTTACTTTTGAATTCTTAAGATGATTTTATAATTATGGAGCTACGTAAACGTATTTTTTTTATTGGTGTATTATTTATTTCTATAGCCGCTGCGCAAACTAAAGATCCTTTAAAAATTTATCGAAAAGAAAAAGACAAGACGACTGTTTTAGAGCATACAAAATTGAACGTGTCTTTTAATTTTAAAGAGAAGCAGTTAAATGGGGAAGCATGGCTTACCTTGAAACCTTATTTTTACAACAGTAATAAAGTGGTCTTAGATGCGAAAGCGATGGTTATTCATAGTGTTCAACTTCGTAATAGTGAGCTTCCCTATAATTATGATGGATTAAAATTATTAATCGACTTACCAAAAACATATAAAAAAGACGAAACCTATACCCTATATATAAAGTATACCGCTAGGCCAGAAAAAGTTAGGCAAACAGGTAGTTCTGCGATTACACAGGCTAAAGGCTTGTATTTTATCAATGCAGATGGTTTGGATAAAAACAAACCAACTCAGGTTTGGACACAAGGAGAAACAGAAGCGAGTAGCTGTTGGTTTCCAACAATAGATAGTCCAAATCAAAAAACTTCTCAAGAGATTTACATGACTGTTCCAAGCAAGTTTAAAACACTTTCAAACGGGAAACTAGAAAGTCAAACAACGAATTCTGACGGAACAAGAACTGATTATTGGAATTTTAAGAAAAAGCACGCACCTTATTTATTCTTTATGGGTGTTGGTGAGTTTGAGATCATTAAAGATGTGTATAAAAATATTCCTATTGAATATTATGTAGAAAAGAAATATGCAGCCTACGCAAAAGATATTTTTGGACTCACGCCAGAAATGATGCAGTTCTTTTCAGAAAAGCTAGGAGTGGAGTATCCTTGGAACAAGTACAGTCAGTTTGTGGGTAGAGACTATATAAGTGGAGCTATGGAAAATACCACTGCGGTTATTCATGGAGAACAAGCCTATCAAATGCCAGGTCAATTAATAGATGGGAATGTTCAAGAAAACACAATTGCACATGAATTGTTTCATCATTGGTTTGGGAATTTAGTTACCGCAGAGAGCTGGAGTAATTTAACATTGAACGAGTCTTTCGCTAATTATAGTGAATATTTATGGAGAGAGTTTAAATATGGTAAGGATGATGCTGATGCACATTTATTAGAAAATACAGAGGCATATAAGCAAGGAGAGAACTTCGACAGCCATTTAGTACGTTATTATTATAAAGACAAAGAGGATCTGTTTGATGCTGTGAGTTATAATAAAGGTGGAGCGATTGTTCATATGCTTAGAAATTATGTTGGTGATGCTGCCTTTTTTGCATCACTAAAATTGTATTTAACAGAGAACAAGTATAAAGCTGCAGAAGTACATCAATTACGCTTGGCGTTTGAGAAGGTAACCGGTAAAGATTTGAATTGGTTTTTTAATCAATGGTATTTCGGTAAAGGGCATCCTACTGTTCAGATTAGCTACGATTATAACACCTTAGAAAAGAAAGTGACAGTCAATGTATTTCAAAGAGGAGATTTTTTCCGTTTTCCGTTGGCAATAGATATTGTTGAAGAAGGGAAAACGAGCCGTAAAAATGTATTTATTGACGGCGTAGATAACTCCTTCGTTTTTTCATACAATACCGCTCCAGAAGTGATTCTAATTAACTCAGATGCTGTTTTATTAGCTGATTTTGATGAAACAAAAACGATACAGCAATATATTAGTCAGTTAAAATACGCTGCTACTTATGGGTCGAAAAAGCAAGCAATTGAAGAGCTGGCCAAACAGCAAGACGATAAAAAAGCATTCAATGCAATTGCAAATGCCATGAGCGATTCTTTTTATAAAGTACGAAAATTGGCGATTGAAAACATCAACCTCGGAAATAAGTTTTCTAAAAGAGCGGTGATAGATAAGATTAAAAAAATTGCTTTGGGGGATGATAAAACATTGGTTAGGGCTGCAGCAATAGAGGTGTTGGGGAAATTAATAGACCCTCAGTATTTGCCAATTTTTCATGAATCATTAAAAAGTAAGTCTTATAGTGTTTTGGGGAAAACGCTTGTTGCTATTTATTATGTTGATACCGCTGCTGCCATAAAATTATCAAAAGAACTGCCTAACGAAGTCCGTAAAATCATTGCTACACCATTAACACGAATTTTTATTGAGGCCAATGACGATTCTGAATTAGAGTTTATAGCGAAGAATGTATTGTCTGGAATGTTTTTAACAAATGATAATAGAACGAAGAACTTATACAACCTTGCATTCGAAAAGATTGCAAAGAGCAATAATACCAAGGCAATTCAGAATGTAGTTACAGATTTGGTTGCGAAAGGCAAGCAGTTTAAGAAGTTTAATTTTGATAAAACAGCAGTGAACTTGTTGACTAGAATGGTAGAACTGCAAAAAATAAACCAAGTTGCCAATAGAAACAAGCACATCGCTATCATTAGAACAGGAATGACGCAATTGATTAACTAAACTAACAACAAGTGTTCTTTTCTTACTTTATATACTCTTCAAAAGTTCCATCTGAATAGAATACAACGATGCGTTGAATCTTTTTACTACTAGAATTTGAATTATCAGCTTGTTCTGTGTTTACTAACGATGGAGTAGGAGTGCTTGGTTTTGATTCTGCTACTTTCGGGAAATTCCCTTTTCCATGTAATAACCAATATATATCTACATCCTCAAAAGTGGTTGTCACTTTTAATATAAAATCTAAGCTAGGTTTATTTCTTCCAGACAAAATATGTGATATGCTAGATCTCTGTACAGCAATTTTATCTACAAATAATGAGGCGGTTAACTGGTGAAATACCATTACTTTTTTTAACCTGTCTGTAAATTCTATTGTGTTTACCATTGTAAATTACCTAACGAGTTACAAATGTAAACTATTGTATTTTCTTATAAAATATTTTCTTGCAAAAATTTAAAGAAGAGTTCACTACATTAAACCATTGCTTTAAGCGAGAGGTGTAACGCACTGTGTTTCCGACACTTAAATCTCAACTATAAATGTATTCTATACTGATTCGGAAGCATGTGAGACTGTTTTCAAGGTGGCTGTTGATTGCACAATTGCAAGTAACAAAAGTAATCTGTAAACCCGAGTAAGCATGTTACAATTGTAATTTATTAGTGGTTTACTTTTGTTAAAAAAAAGGTAGTCAACCTATAATTGAATTTGTATTTTTGCTTTACAAATAGCACCATGGAAATCATCAACAGCGAATTATTAAATACGGAGTATGCTAC
>JAESTN010000174.1 GCA_016763595.1 Flavobacteriaceae bacterium
GTCTTTACTTCCGTTAATTATTATGGTAGCTTCTCCATCTTTATTGGTTCTAATCATTGGATTCCAATACAGAGTTGTTCTATAATCTTGTGTAGTTGCGCTTGAGAATTTTGGTGTATAAAATTCTTTATTGTTTTGAAATCCATCAATGTTTAATGATGGGGTAAACTGTTTTGGTCTCTCTGTTGGGCCATCTTTTGTTGTGATTAATATAATGCCATGTACGCCTCTAGGGCCATAAACAGCAGTGCTTATAATACTTTTTAACACTTCAATTTTTTTAATATTGGCATAATTTTGCAAATTAGGAGATCCCAAAACCTCCATGCCATCTACAATCCATAAAACGGGTTGCGGATTTCTTCGAATATATATTTTTCCTCCCGTATAATTTATATTTGGAATTTCATTTAAGAGATTTTTAATGTTTTCGCCGAACTGGTTTTTGATTTTTATAGTATGGTCAGGAACCATATTATATCCTACCATATTTTCTCTATCAAAATTGGTAAAATCTTTTTTAGTTCTCACAACTACATTTTTTAGTGTTACTTCATTTAAAAGAAAAGCATCCTTTTTAGTAAGCATTACTTCTGTTATTGAGTCATTTTTTAATTGAATAGTAGCTTCTTTGCCAGCTTGAATTTCTTTTTTTGTATTCGAGAAACCTAGAGAATTAAATTTTGAAGGCAATTTTATCACGTTATTTTCTTTGCGTATTTCAGCCGTGATTTCAATAATTTCCCCATTAGAATTCATTGTGCTAAAAGAGGCCTTTAAAGTACCGGTATTATTGAAGTTTTTGATTGTAAATTCACCGTTATGATTTGTCTTTGCTATATAGGAAGCATATTCTCCATTAGAAAGAACTGACATCTTAATATTTTTATTTTTTAAGATTCTATACTCTTTTTTTGCAATACCATGAATGGTTATTCCTTGTTCAAATACATGTTTTTTTGGTGTGTTAAATTCTTTCGATCTTATGTTATCCCAATCAATTTTTCTCCATCCATGTGTAAGCATAATTAATTCTAGTCGATATCTTGTTGATCTTTTTTGATCATTAAAAAATATGCCAGGGTTTTCAATTTCACCTTTTAAGTCAGATTGAATAAAGAGTTGACTTAAGATTGTAGCCCCATTTTTCTTTTTAGTATACTTCAATGAGTTTGTTACAGCAATCGATAAATCTGTAGAAATAGGCCAATTTCTCGAATCGGTGACTTTAATTTGTATTTCTTTTTGATTATTGGGTAAAAGTTTCGTGCCATTTATTTTGGCTGTAATCTTAAGTTGATTATTGTTGTTTATAAATACAACTCTTTCTGCCATTGGAATCCCTTCATCATTAAAAACAGTTAAAGTAAATACACCTGTGGGTAATTTTTGTTTTGGGATTTCAAAATCTACTAAGAGTTTACCTCCAAATTCAAATTTTCCTTGATAGTATTTTTCTTTGTGAGAATGTCCAATAACATAAAACTTTTGCCCTCTTAAATCTTCACTTGCCTGAATTTTTACTTTAATGTTTTTAAGTTCAATATTATTTACAAGCATGGTATAGCCTGTGTTTGAGATTTTTGGGAGTTGGTATTTTGATGTGTCACTTAGTACGGCCGTATACGTTTCGTTAATTAATGGTTTTAGTGTAATTATTCCGGCACCATGTTCTCTTGATTTAAACGTTGTTATTGTTTTGTTGTTAGAATCTACAATTTTTCCTTTTACATCTATTCCTAAACCGTCAGTACCAATAGCTTTAAAAGCTATTCGAGCTTTTAAACTTGAAATTAACTGCCCTCCTTCGGGAAAAAACTGTAAATCAATTTTTGTGCTTTTTTTGGTTCGAAAGGATTTTTTTACACCATTATTAATAATTTTGATACGCTGTGTGAAAAAATGTGAAACATCAAAGTTTCGCATCCAATTGGTATATGCTCTAATTTGATAATAGCCTTGTTCTGTGTCTTTTGGAAGAGAAAGACTTCCGTAACCTCTCCCTTGATGAAGTCCAATTTTTTTAGAGAGCACTATTTCACCTTTTGGATTAATTAAATCTACATGTAATACTTTACTCGCTAAAGAATAATGATGTTTTGTTCCTAATGTGTTATAAGAACTAAACCAGATGTTTTCTCCATTAAAATATGTGATTTTATCGGTGTGTAAGTACACTTTCTCAACAGGATTAAAAGCATTATGATTTAGTAAATCTTGCTCTAGTTTTTGTATAAAAACATCGTTATTTATATTTGACTGTGTTGTTGCTATTTGCTGTCTACTATTAATAAAAATTGATTCAAATGCATTGTTTCTTTCAAAAGATCGAATCACTTCGTTTTCATCTTCAGTCCTTTTAATGATTGCGTTTTCTTTCCAGAATTTTTCATTATATCCAATCGCATTTAAATTTTGCCAGTCGCTATATTTGTCTTTAAATTGTCTTCCTAACCTTTTTCTGGAATTGGGCTTGTAATGATCAAAAAAGGATAAGGTAGAAGTTGATATTACATTAGTTATTAAACTGTCATTTTTATAATAATCAAAACTTTGATCTACTTTCATGTAATCCATTACAAGATTTAAAATGCTATCTTTTTTAAAAGCTATTTCGTAAGAAAGAACATAGTTTTTTTTAGAAGCGTTTTTGTCTTTAAACTTGATCGCTTTAAAATCATCATGTTTCAATACAGCTTTTAATTTTAAAAGCTCATAAGTTTGCATGTCTATATATGCTTCAGCCTCTAGAATTGGAGATTTTATAAAACGAAAAGGATCAAAACTTAAAACAGCAATTTTGGCATCTTTTGAAGTGATTTTGTCAATTATTTTGACTTTGTAAAATCTTTCTATGTTGTGATTTAAAGGAAATATTAAATCTTCTGAATTGGGTTGGAATGTTTTTAATATCCGGGACAACATGGTATAATTTCTATTGTTTACTAAGCCTTTCTTTAAAGCATATCTACCTTCTAAGATGTCCCAATCTTTAATACCCTCAGTAGAGTATCTGACGTCGTAAATTATTTCAGAAAACTCTGAATATTGATTTCCGTTTTTTGATTTTTGTCGGTAATATGCTTTGCCATATTTTTTATTTTTAGCATAAATATCTACTTTTCTAAAAGCTTTTCTGGCTAATTCATATGCGTAAAAATCTTTTTTATTTGATACATTAACTTCTTTTAATTCGAATGTATGAGGAACGAGTTTAATTTCAATTTCTTTTTTATCATTTACGGTTACTGTGTGTTTTTGATAATTTAAATGATAGAAAACGAGCTTAATTGGTAGTTTATCTACTTTTAATTGAAATTCGCCATATTCATTACTTGATGTTCCAGTATGTGTACCATCAATTATTACACTACAAAACGGAATTACCTCTCCGGTGCTTATATCGATTGTTTTCCCGTTTATAGTATAAGTAACTTTTTTTAAAACTACTTGATTACTAATAATTTTAAAGTAGATCTTTTTTTTGTCGAGTATTTTTGAAAGAACATTTTCTAATATTTCGTTTTCAACTTTTATTGTGAATAATTTATTTAAATCGAGGCTGTTATTCTCATAAAAAAAATTGTAATCTGTTTGAGATTCTATACTTGAAAAAACTTCTTTAATAGTTACTTTAGTTAAATCAAAACTTATTTTATTACGGTTGTTAGCATTAGCCTGTACAATACTGATAAGGATAATGAGGGAGAATAGAGCTCTTTTTAACATATAGCAGGTGTTCTTTTAATGGTAAATAATTTTATTTTTATGATATGACTACACTAGAGGTACTCGATTTATTTAATCCTATATATTGTTATGGTATTTTCTTTTTTTGTATACTTAAATTCTGATAGTTCTTTAAATACATTTAATACCTCTTCTATTGTTTCAGAAGTAAAAGTTCCAGTAAATCTATTGTTATTTAAGCGAGATGAATTTAAGTTGATTTTTAAATTGTAATATCTTTCCATCTCTTTTATGATGTCTTCAAATCGATCATTGCTAAAATGTAATTTTCTTTTTTTCCAAGCAATATGTTTTTCTACAAGAGCTGGTTTTATATTAAATTTGTCTTTTTCTAAAACAAACTGTTCCCTTGGTTTTAGAATGATGCTTTTACTGTTTATATCTGATTTTTTATTTATACTAACACTTCCTTCTTCTAGAACAACTGAAGAGTTTTTATCGTTGTTGTAACTTGATACATTAAATTTTGTTCCTAATACTTTAATGTGCATGTCTTTAGTATTAACAATAAAAGGGACGTTTTTGTTCTTTGCAACATCAAAAAAAGCTTCCCCGTTTAGAAAAACACTTCGACTGCTTTTATTCGAAAAATCACTCACATATTTTAAAGTACTGCCCGAGTTTAGTGTCACAACTGTTCCGTCTGTTAACGTGATTTTGTAAACTGTTGCATTTGGAACTGAAATCAGGTGATAAGATGAAGAATGGCCTATAGATGTATACACTAATTGCCCTTCTTTAATTGAGGCTATTAATTGGCCTTTTTTATATTTAATTGCCTCATTTAATTTGTCA
>JAESTN010000175.1 GCA_016763595.1 Flavobacteriaceae bacterium
AGAAGCACATATCACTTCTATTCAGAGAATTGATTAATTTTTAGTAGAAATATTGATGTAAAAAAGCACTGCGATCGCAGTGCTTTTTTTTGTGTAAATTTTTATTGCAAATCATTTCTCTGTGCTGATTTTTTAAAAGAAATAAGAGTACTTTATCTTCTTTTATAAAAAACTATAAATACATTCTAGAAACTAGTTCGTTTTTTTTTATCTAGTTTGTATTTGCTATATTAGAGGTGTAAAAAGTTGAGAGTCAGTGATTTTAATTGGGTTAAGCCATGCTGATAGTAATACCCTATGAATCATACCGAAGTAATTGCTTTGCTAAAAAAGAATTAGAACACACTGGGAATTCAAAAATGGAATGAAAAACACTTTACAAGTGATTGTATTAAGAAAAAGCTAAGTATTTAAAATTGAAAAAATTAAGATATAAAATTTAAGACTATTGAATAACCAAACTATTTATGCTATGGATTTACTAAATCAACTGTTGGAAATTGATCCCAATTATATAATGATTGGATTTATTGCCTTCTTTTTTTCTTTAGAGCAACTATTGAAATCGCCATTTAACTTTAAGAAAAGAATCAATCACCTATTTCAAAATGTTTTATTTCAAATGATATTGATTGGGCTAAACATCTTTTTTGTTACTTTTCAAGTTTTTTCTATTGAATGGTTTAACAGTCATCAAATCGGGCTTTTATACCTTATTGAATTGCCAATATGGGCAAAACTACTGATCTCTGTTGCTCTATACGACATTACAGCGTATTGGATTCATAGAGGAACACATAAGATTCCGTTGCTTTGGAGATTTCATAGAGTACATCACAGTGATATCTCAATGGATTCTTCTACCGTTTTTCGTTTTCATCCAATAGAATTAATACTTGTATTTGGTATTGGAAATATTCTAACAGCTGCTATATTTGGAACCGATGTCTTTACTATGGCCTTGTACTATTTTGTGCTATATCTATTCTTTTTTATAGAGCATGCAAATCTGAAGTATCCAACTTGGTTAAACTCTAGCTTAGGGATGATTTTTGTCATGCCAGATCACCATAGAGTACATCATCAGCAAGATCAATTTTATACAGATTCTAATTATGCAGATATATTTATTATTTGGGATCGGATTTTTGGAACTTTTAAAATGATGCCAAAAGCAGAAATGAAATATGGTTTGGTTGAATTTAAGGAAGAAAGAAAACAAACCTTTCTCTATTTAATTAAAAGCCCATTTATCAATATTAAGAGAATTTCTTCGAAAGAAAAGTGATAAACGCTTACGCATTAGTACGCATGATGTTGGCTAAATAGCTAGCATCTTTTGAGACACCTCCTAAAGTTGCAGAACCTCGTGTGTACATCCAAGGCAAACCAATAAAATACAGACCTTCAATATTGCTTACGCCTCTGTAATTTTTTGGATAGCTATTTTCATCCAATTCCAAGCCTTCTATCCATTTAAAGTTAGGACGATATCCTGTTGCCCAAACAATATTTTTAATGCTAGAAATGCTGTTGTTTTCAAAAATAATCTCGTCTTTTAAAGCATCTTTTGTTCTACCGCTAATAATAACGTTCTTTCTAGAAAGAATTTCTTTAACATCTGTACCAATAATTGGCTGTGGAAAAGAGCTGATTTTTTTACCGATCCAACTATACTTATGATAGCTTAAAAAACCAATTAGTGTAAACCACCACCAAAGTGTTTTTCCTAAAAATTGCTGCGGAATTGAATTCACTTTTGTGACACCAGAAAAGTACACGGTTCGAGCAGGATCTTTAGAAATTTCATCTAGAATTTGATATCCAGAATCACCACCGCCAACAACCAATGCATCACCTTCTTCTAATTGATCAACACCTTTGTAATAGTTACTATGCATTTGAAAAACATTCTCTGAAATCTTTGTATGACAAGGTGGAGTATAGGGAATATGAAATGGACCCGTAGCAACCACTACATTTTTTGCCTCAATTTCACCATCTTTATGGGTAACAACAAAACCTTTTTCTGTTTTGCGTACTCCAGTAACCAATGTATTTAACTGTACAGGAATCTGAAACTTCTCTACATATGACTTAAAATAGTTGGCAACTTCTACCTTGGTTGGATAATGTCCTTTCTGAGCATTAAATTTTAAGCGAGGTAAATGATTGTATTCGGTAGGAGTAAACAGCTTTAAAGAATCCCATCTATTGAGCCAAGAAGCACCAATTTCTTGCTCACCATCAACAACGATAAACTTTTTATCCATTGTTTTTAAATGGTACGCCATCGATAAACCCGCTTGGGCGCCTCCAATTACTACATAATCTAACATCATTTGCCTCTTTTAACTCTAGGCTACAAAGATAGACAGAAAGGAATGGGTATCGCGAATAAATTACGACAAAGACATCTTTTAAAATATTCGCCTTAAATATGTACCTTTCCTGAAGATTACACGTAGTTTTGAAAAGCATCCCTAAAGGAACTCATTCACAATCAAAAATGTGTTTACAAAAAAAGGCCATGGTATTTAACGAAATTTGGAACATCCATAAAAATCACTTACTTAGTTTTATCAAAACAAAAATTGATGATGCATCTATTGCTGATGATATCTTACAGGAAGTTGGCATCAAGCTTCACGATAATTTACTTCGAAAAACAGCAATCACAAATTATAAAAATTGGATTTTTCAAGTGACTAGAAATACCATTTCTGATTATTATAGAAAAGCAACTACAGATGCTGAAACAGCACTAAATGAATTAGAATTTTTGGATGACTCAACAGGTTCTTGCGTGTGTGATTTGTCTGGATTCATAATTCAGAATTATTTGCCAGAAAAATATGGAAAGCCGCTTTATCTAAGTGATATAGAGCAAAAATCACAGCAAGAGATTGCTGATTTATTAGCGTTGAGTTTAACAGCAACCAAATCAAGAATTGGTAGAGCCAGAAAAAAATTAAAAGAATTAATTACAGATTGTGTTGATGTACAACATAATGACGCTGGCCAAATAACTGATTTTCAACTAAAAAACAGCTGTGAACTTCCTGTGGAATTAAAAAATGAAATGGAAAGAATGAATTTAGTGCTATAATTTTGCATCTTTTTACTGCTTCTGAACGACTACAGAAGAAAGTAAACCAATGAAACAAAAAATTACCACATCAGTAGTTGTACCGTTATTATTAATCTTGGCAGCGATCTTTAGTTATCTAACCATAAAAAACAATTGGAATTTTGAAATTGCCTCCTATTTCATTTTTGTTTTGGTAAGTATTTATATCTTAATTTTTGAAAAAATAATTCCATTAAAACAAGCATGGAAACCACAGAAAGACACCCTTTGGACAGACCTTAAGCATTTTGTTTTTTCTGTAGCCATTGTTGACTCTTTAGGAAAAGCAGTAGCATTGTTTGTGGTATTCTACTTGCAAGAACATTATTTTGAATCGTTTAAAATTTGGGAAGAACTTCCATTAGTTTTCGTCTATATTATTGCAAATGTGATTGGTGAATTTCTCCCATATCTATATCATTTAATCAGCCATAAAGGAAAAGAAAACTCTTATGTGAGTTTATTTTTATGGAGAATTCATGCGATTCATCATTTACCAACAAGCTTAAATTGGTTTAAAGCAAATTG
>JAESTN010000176.1 GCA_016763595.1 Flavobacteriaceae bacterium
CAACTTGATTATTCTTGCTGTAAAAGATTCTACCTTATTTACACCAGAAAAATTTAATGCTTGGAATAAACTTTCTAAACAATTTGATTCAATTCAACATATTTCTTGGAATGAACTTACCCAACAAAATGATACTATTAAACAAGTAGAATTTTCGATTTCTATTGCTGATGTACAACAACTAAAAGTAGATAGAAAAAATAAAAGATTTATTTTTGAACCACTATTAAACAAGGCTCCAACCACCCAAAGAGAAGTTTCAGAAATAAAGAAACAACTCTTTGAAAAACTACCTTTTTACGATAACCTTTTATACAATAAAGAAACAGGAACGGTGCAAACCGCAATCTATATTAACAAAGAAATTGTAAACACACCGGTTCGAAGAGATTTTATTTATAACACGCTAATTCCGGCGATAGATAAATTTGAAAAAGACACCAATTTAGATGTTCGTGTTTCAGGGATGCCTTATATTAGAACCGTAAATTCACAAAACATTATCGATGAAATTCAACTTTTTGTTGGGGGTGCTTTGTTAGTGACTGCAATTATCTTCTTTTTCTTTTTTCGCTCATTTAGAGCAACATTCATTACACTTTTAGTTGTGATGGTTGGTGTTGTTTGGGCATTTGGTTTTATTGGATTGTTCGGGTTTGAAATTACTGTTTTAACTGCTTTAATTCCTCCGTTAATTATTGTGATTGGCGTACCTAATGCTGTGTTTTTAATTAATAAATATCAGCAAGAAGTAAAAACTCATGGAAACCAAGCCAAGTCATTACAACGTGTAATCTCTAAGGTTGGTAACGCTACCTTAATGACAAACATTACAACAGCATCTGGTTTTGCAACCTTTATTTTCGTAAAAAGTCAATTACTTAGAGAGTTTGGTATTTTGGCCTCAATAAATATTATCAGTATTTTCATTTTAGCTTTAATGATTATTCCAATCATCTATAGCTTTATGCCACTTCCTAAAAAGAAACATTTAAATCATTTAGAAAAAAAATGGATTGACAACGTGGTGAAATGGATGGAAAACATGGTTCGTAATAAGCGAATTACCGTGTATATTTCAACCGTAATCATCATCATAGGAGGTATTGTCGGCATGTACCAAATACGCATCTCTGGAAGCTTAATTGAAGACATGCCTAAAGGAATGCAATTTTACAAAGACATTAAGTTTTTTGAACAAGAGTTTGGCGGAATCATGCCTTTAGAGATATTAATAGATACGAAGAAAGAGAAAGGGGTTATGAAACTTTCTACCCTGAAAAAAATGGAAAAGATCAATGAAACCATTGCGCAATTCCCAGAACTTTCTAAGCCTATATCTGTAACCAATTTGGTGAAGTATTCTAAGCAGGCATATTATAGAGGTATTCCAAAATATTATCAATTACCAACTTCTCAAGAGCAAGCCCATATTTTTGCATATACCAAAAACTCCAAAGGGAATTCTAAGATGCTTAACAACTTTGTAGATTCTACAGGCAGATATGCTAGAATCACTACGTTTATGAAAGACATAGGTACCGATAAAATGGATGTCATTTTAAATCGGTTAAAAAAGGTTGTAGACAAAGAATTTCCCAAAGAAAAATACGAAGTTACTTTTACAGGGAAAGCATTGGTTTTTATCAAAGGAACCAATTACCTAATCAATAATTTAGTGTTTTCATTATCGTTGGCAATCATATTGATTTCAATTTTTATGGCATGGATGTTCCGTTCCTATCAAATGATTCTTATTTCTTTACTACCAAATATTTTACCGCTATTGCTTACAGCTGGCCTAATGGGGTTCTTTGGCATCCCCATAAAACCATCAACCATTTTAGTATTTAGTATTGCTTTTGGTATTTCTGTAGATGACACCATTCACTTTTTAGCCAAATACAGGCAAGAATTACAAGCCAATAATTGGAAAATAAAAAAGTCTGTCTATAGTGCTCTCCAAGAAACGGGAGTGAGTATGTTTTACACGTCCATTGTGTTATTTTTTGGGTTTTTAGTCTTTACGGTTTCTAGTTTTGGCGGTACCATTGCATTGGGTGGTTTGGTCTCTATTACATTGTTATTTGCAATGATTTCTAATTTAATTCTTTTACCCTCTTTATTGCTAACTTTTGAACGAAAAATAGCCAATAAAAGAGTTATCAAGGAACCAAAATTTAGAATTCTACCACCTTTAGAAGATCCCCTAAAAGAAGAAGAATAATTTAAGCATTTATTCACAAGTCATTCGTTGCTAATTTTACGCTAAAAAAGTATCTTTGCTTCTCAATATCACATTGATGGTATTGATAATATTTATTTTAAGAAGATGACAAGAAGTAGCGTATTAGAATTATTACAATCAGACAAGTTTTCACAAGAAGTAACCATAAATGGTTGGGTGAGATCCTTTAGAAGCAACCGTTTTATTGCTTTAAACGATGGCTCAACAATCAACAATATTCAATGTGTTGTTGATTTTGAAAACACAAACGAAGAACTTCTAAAAAGAATTAATACGGGAGCTGCTGTAGCAATTAAAGGAATTTTAGCAGAAAGCCAAGGAAAAGGGCAATCTGTAGAAATACAAGTTACAAAATTAGAAATCTTAGGGGACTCTAACCCAGATGAATATCCTATTCAACCTAAAAAACACAGTTTAGAATTTTTACGTGAAAATGCACATTTGCGTATTAGAACAAATACATTTGGCGCCGTAATGAGAGTACGTTCTAAACTATCATTTGCAGTACATAAATACTTTCAAGAAAACGGATTTAATTATGTTAATACACCAATCATTACAGGATCTGATGCAGAAGGGGCTGGTGAAATGTTTGGGGTTTCTGGATTTGAAACTAATAAAGCACCACTTAATGAAGATGGTTCTATAGATTATAAACAAGATTTTTTTGGCAAAGAAACCAATTTAACGGTATCTGGTCAATTAGAAGCAGAGACCTATGCGATGGCATTGGGTAAAGTATATACTTTTGGCCCTACTTTTAGAGCTGAAAACTCAAATACAACACGTCATTTAGCAGAGTTTTGGATGATTGAGCCTGAGGTAGCTTTTATGGATTTAGATGGGAACATGGATTTATCTGAAGATTTTATTAAATCTGTTTTAGCCTATGTTTTAGAGCATTGTAAGGATGATTTAGCATTTCTAAATACTCGTTTTGCTGATGAAGAAAAAACCAAACCTCAACAACAACGTAGTGATATGACATTGTTAGATAAATTAAACTTTGTTGTTGAAAATAATTTCAAAAGAGTTAGCTATACGGAAGCAATAGACATTCTTCGCAATTCTAAACCAAATAAAAAGAAAAAATTTCAATACCCAATAAACGAATGGGGTGTTGATTTACAATCAGAACACGAACGCTTTTTAGTAGAGAAGCACTTTAAATGCCCTGTGATATTATTTGATTACCCAGCAAACATTAAAGCATTTTACATGCGTTTAAATGGAGATGGAAAAACAGTTAGAGCAATGGATG
>JAESTN010000177.1 GCA_016763595.1 Flavobacteriaceae bacterium
AAACTCCTCCTTAGCTCAGTTGGTTAGAGCATCTGACTGTTAATCAGAGGGTCCAAGGTTCGAGTCCTTGAGGAGGAGCAAAATCACAGTCTTAACTTGAAAAAGTTAAGACTTTTTTGTTTTATGATAAGAATGTTTAAACCTTATATTTGCCGGTTTATTTGTTGATTAAAAGAAATAAAGGATTCTGTTCTTGCTTTACCTTTAATCATTTGAGTATCATAATTTAATATCTGAATTAGATCTTCATTGTTTTTACATAATATATCTACCTTCCTTACTCTATAATCACTTTCTATAATTTAATCGAGCAACCTTGGAGGGTCAACTTTTTAAGCGCATCAATATATCCTTTAATTCTACTTTAATCCATACGTGAAAGTCTGGAACCGGAAATTTGAGTAATCCGCTGTTATTATCATATTTAGGGCATTCTTATATGACATGTGTAGTGTCAACAATGGGTTGGTTTTAGAAAGTTAAATAGTTACATATTGGTTATCAGTATGTAATACCGTTTGGTTTATGTAATTTTTATTGTTGCTACACAAGCGTACATATTTATATCGTGTTTTAAAAAAAGCAATTCGCAAACCATAAAAAGCAATTCGCAAACCATCTAAGAATATAAAATACAGAGTTTTGTTTAGGTGCAAGAGGCAATATCATAATTACAATGCTACAAATAATATAGGGTTGTTATTGAAGATCCAAATTGATGGAATGTTATGTCTCCCCAATTAAAACAAAACGCAATGAATCTTTACCCATTAAAATTTAAGCCGCTATCAAAATACAGAATCTGGGGTGGTAAAAAATTAAATACTGTATTAAACAAAGATTTTAAAGGTGATCACATAGGTGAATCGTGGGAAATCTCAGATGTGGAAGGCGATCAAACTCGGGTAATTAATGGTCCTCTTGCCGGAAGAACACTTAAATCGCTTATTCAAGAATTCGATGCAGATTTTCTTGGCAAAAGCGTTTATGAGCGCTTTGGGACTGATTTCCCGTTGTTGATTAAATTTATTGATGCCAAAACCCCGTTGTCCATACAAGTGCATCCTCATGATGAGGTAGCTAAAGAACGACATAACTCGTTTGGGAAAAACGAAATGTGGTATATCATGGATGCCGATCCCGAAGCAGAAATTATAGTAGGATTTAAGAAGAAATTAACCCCAGAATCCTACCTGAGCTATTTGGAAAAAGGAAAGATTTTAAACGTCTTAAACAAAGAATATACAAAAGCAGGAGATGCCTATTACATTCCTACAGGTAGAGTTCATGCCATTGGAGAAGGAGTTTTGCTCGCTGAAATTCAACAAACATCAGACATAACCTACCGCATTTACGATTATGAACGCGTAGAGAAATCTACAGGAAAAACAAGAGATTTACATAACGACTTGGCCTTAGATGTAATCGATTTCACGGTTTATGAGCAGTACAATACAAACTATACTGTTCAAAAAAATCAAACAAATACACTAATACACACCCCTTATTTTAGAACAAACATCATCAAAATTGATCATAAGATTCAAAGAGATTACACCGCTATTGACTCTTTTGTGATTTACATCTGCACCGCTGGCAAGTTTGAGCTAATTGTAGATAATGAGGTTTATTCATTAAAAAAAGGAGAGACAATAGTATTGCCAGCAGTCATAAAAAGTATTGAATTGGTGCCCCGTCAAACAGCTGAAATATTAGAAGTTTATTGTTAGAAACAGAAGATATAAAAATGGCTGGTTCTTTTGTTTAGGTGCTTTACAGTATGCTGGTACTAGTGTGCTTTATCATGTAGTGTTTAAAAAAAGCAATTTTCAAACCTTAAAAAGCAATTCTCAAACCTTAAAAGAATAAAAAACACAGAGCTTTGTTAATATGCAAAAGGCAATAGCAAGAATTATAAAGTATTGATATAAGATAATGAATAAAGTAGTAACATTTGGAGAGATTATGCTAAGATTAGCTCCACAAGGATTTTTAAGATTTTCACAGGCCAATAATTTTGATGTAGTGTACGGAGGGGGAGAGTCTAACGTAGCAGTTTCATTAGCAAACTACGGTATAGAGGTAGATTTTGTAACAAGATTGCCAAAGAATGATATTGGAGCGTGTGCGATGATGGAGATGCGTAAAAGAGGCGTTGGTGTAGATAAAATTATTTATGGCGGTAATCGTCTAGGAATCTATTTTTTGGAAACTGGAGCAGTTTCCCGTGGTTCAAAAGTGGTGTATGATCGAGCGCATTCTGCTATGGCCGAAATTGAGCCAGGAATGGTAGATTGGAAAAGGGTGTTTAAGGATGTAAAATGGTTTCATTGGACTGGAATTACACCTGCAATTTCTCAAGGTGCTGCCGATGCTTGTTTGGAGGCTGTTAAGATGGCCACTGCTATGGGAGTAACCATTTCAACAGATTTAAATTACCGCGCAAAATTATGGAACTACGGTGGTGACCGTGAGGCTATCATGACAGAGTTGACTTCATATTGTGACATCATCTTAGGAAATGAAGAAGATGCAGAAAAGCATTTTGGAATCAAGCCAGATGGATTGGATATTACCACGCAGGGAGAACATGTAAAGGCAGAAGCATTCTTATCTGTTTGCCAGCAAATGATGAAAAAATTTCCAAAGGCAAAAAAAGTTATTACAACCTTAAGAGGTTCTATTTCTGCTTCGCACAATACTTGGGCAGGAGTTTTATATGATGGCTCAACAATGTACAAAACAAGAGAATATCAAATTACGGATATTGTAGATAGAGTTGGAGGAGGAGATTCGTTTATGGGAGGATTGATTTATGGGTTGTTAAAATACCCTAAAGAGGATCAAAATGCCTTGGATTTTGCCGTAGCTGCATCTTGTTTAAAACATACAATTAAAGGAGACGCTAATTTAGTTTCCATAGAAGAAGTACAAAAATTAATGGGTGGAGACACTTCGGGTCGTGTAGCTCGATAAATATCTATTTGAGTTAATTTTGATTAGTATGAGTGTTGGATTAACCCTTAAATTCAGCACTCTTTTTTTTAGTAGTTTATATAAAAAACATAGTATATGGCACAATTTTCAAGAATAGAAGTGGCTACAGTGATGAAAGAGACGGGCATGATTCCGTTGTTTTTTAACCGTGATATTGAGTTGAGTAAACAGGTACTTAAAGCCTGTTATGATGGTGGAGCGAGATTATTAGAGTTCACTGCTCGTGGCGATTTTGCTCATGAAGTTTTTGGAGAGTTAACCAAATACGCTATTAAAGAATTACCGGGCATGATAATGGGCGTGGGTTCTGTAACCGATGCAGCAGCGGCAAGTTTGTATATGGCCTTAGGCGCAAACTTTATTGTAACTCCAGTTCTAAGAGAAGACATTGCAATAGTTTGTAACCGAAGAAAAGTGTTATGGTCACCAGGTTGTGGTACTTTAACTGAAATTACAAAGGCAGAAGAATTAGGGTGTGAGATTGTGAAATTATTCCCAGGCGATATTTACGGACCTCAGTTTGTAAAAGGTGTAAAAGGACCACAACCATGGACCAGTGTAATGCCAACAGGTGGCGTTGCTCCAACTGAAGAAAATTTAAAAGCTTGGTTCGATGCAGGAGTAACCTGTGTTGGAATGGGATCAAAATTAATTAGCAAGGAAATTTTGGCAAATCGAGATTTCAAGAAATTGGAACAAGATTGTAGAAAGGCCTTAGAGATTATTAAATTAGTTAGAAAGTAAATAGAAAACTTCTTTATAAAAAATAGTAACTGAGTATTACAAATGCACCAATAGAAAAGAATTTAAATTCATTATTTCTGTAATTTTTTGCAATGCCTTTTTTGTTGGATTGAATGAATTTCTACTCTGAATCAAGTTTGTAGTTCCTGGATTTGTTTGAATTTTGAAGTAGTAACCATAACAACTTCTTTAAACGCCACCACTAACTAGCTTAGCTGTTCACTATTTTTTTATCGTATACTGCTTAATTGTCAAGTTGTTAATCTTCAACGATCCATAAATTATTCTTCCTTAGGTTCAAGCGTACATTGATGTGTAATGTTTTTAAAAAGGCAAAACACAAACCTTTAAAAGCAATATTCAGACCATAAAAGAATAAAAAACACCGAATTTTACTTCTCTATCAAAAGGTGATTTCACAAGATCAATTCTCCATTAATGCAGGATTGCTATAGAAATTTTCATTCGATATTTGGCAAAAAAAAACAGGCCAAGAAAACAATTAAAATAAATACTAAAGGAATTATTAGAATGAATAAAAGAATCGTTTTTCAGAATACTGAAACCGTAGTTTGTACAGAAGCCGATGTACCAAAGATCTCGGGAGCAGAGGATATATTAATTGAAACTAGTGCGAGCATTGTGAGTGCAGGTACAGAACTTTCTATTTGGGCTGGATTAGAATCTTGGGCTCCACTGCCTTACACACCTGGATACGGTAGTGTAGGAAAAGTGTTGGAGGTTGGAAGTGCTGTTAAACATGTATCTCCTGGAGATATGATTTTTACGCATGGACCACATCAAAAGATAGCACTCGCTAAGAACTATGCACAAAAAATCCCTGATGGGTTGGATCCTAAAGTCGCTGTTTTTACACGTATGGCTGGTGTTTCTATTAGTGCTGTAATGGCTTCAAATACAAAGACTGGTGACACAGTGGCTGTATGTGGATTAGGGCTTGTAGGAAATTTGGCAGCACAACTATTTGCGCTTGCAGGATGTAATGTTATTGGTATCGATGTAAGTCCTGCGCGACTAGAAGGTATGAAGATGTGTGGTGTTGAAACTGTTATAGATGGAAAAACAGACGTAACCAAAGCGTTGAAAGAACTTACTGGAGGTCGAGGAGCGCATG
>JAESTN010000178.1 GCA_016763595.1 Flavobacteriaceae bacterium
ATACCAATTTAAGCGGAACAGGACATTCGGATTGAGGAGATTTATTAGTAATGCCAACAGTAGGCAAACTAGTTTTAGACCCAATTGAAACCAACCAAGGAGAAAAAGGGTTCTATTCGAAGTTTTCTCATGAAAATGAAACGGCTAAAGCAGGATATTACAAAGTCGATTTAGAAGATTATAATATTAAAGCAGAGCTAACAGCAACAGAAAGAGTAGGCTTTCATCAATACACATTTCCAAAATCTTCGGATGCTCATATTCTCTTAGATTTGGTATACAATGTGTACCATCACGAGAACAAAAATGTGTGGACGTTTTTGCGTGTAGAGAATGATTCTACAGTGACTGGGTATAGACAAACGAAAGGTTGGGCACGTACAAAAAAAGTATTTTTTGCCATTAAATTTTCAAAAGCATTTAAAAGCTACGGACATCAGAAATATGACAAACAAACCTACAATGGTTTTTATGGACGTTTTAATGAGAAGGAAAACTTTCCAGAAATGGCAGGTAAAGATATCAGAGCATATTTTAATTTTGATACAGAAGCAGGAGAGAAGATTCAAATGAAGTTTGCATTATCTCCAGTGAGTTCTGCAGGTGCGATGAAAAACTTAGAAGCAGAAGTGCCACATTGGGATTTTGAAAAAACCAAAAGAGAGACCCGTCAGAAATGGAACAAAGAGTTGTCTAAAATAGAAGTAGAAACCATTGAGGAATCTCAAAAAGAAACCTTTTACACAGCCTTGTATCATACCATGCTAAGTCCAATTATATATGAAGATGTAGATGGAAAATACAGAGGATTGGATCAAAATATTCACGAATCTAAAGGGTTTACAAATTATACCATTTTCTCTTTGTGGGATACCTATAGAGCCTTGCATCCATTGTTTAATGTAATTCAGCAAGAACGTAACAATGATATGATTAAATCTATGTTGGCGCATCAAGAAGAAAGCGTACACAATATGTTGCCAATTTGGTCTCATTATGCCAATGAAAACTGGTGTATGATTGGGTATCATGCTACCTCTGTAATTGCAGACGCCGTGGTAAAAAATGTAGGAGATTTTGATCAGAAACAAGCCTTAAAAGCATCTGTAGAAACAGCCAATGTTTCTTATTTTGATGGGTTGGGAGAGTATATCAAATATAAATATGTACCAGATGATAAAAGTCACTCTTCAGTTTCTAAAACCTTAGAGTTGGCCTATGATGATTGGACAATCGCACAAATCGCAAAAAGTGTTGGTGATGCAAAAGCCGAAAAGACATTTTTAGAAAGATCAGAATATTACAACAATGTATTCAATCCTGTAAATGGCTATATGAGTCCGAAGTTATCAAACGGGAAATTCAGAAAAAACTTTAATGCCTTGGATACACATGGCCAGGGTTTTATTGAAGGGAATGCTTGGAATTATGGTTTGTATGTACCACATCAATTGGATAAAATGGTAAAAATGATGGGCGGAAAAGAACGCTTTTCACAACATTTAGATTCGTTGTTTACCATGGAATTGGATGATAAATACATTGCAAAACATGAAGATATTACCAGAGATGGAATTATTGGTAATTATGTGCATGGAAATGAACCAGGACATCACATTCCGTATTTATACAATTGGACAGGAAAGGAATATAAAACACAAGCACGTGTGCGTATGATTATGGATACGATGTATGGACCTGGCGTAGAAGGACTGTGTGGAAATGATGATGCTGGCCAAATGAGTGCATGGTATATCTTTAGCAGCTTAGGATTTTATCCGGTTACACCAGGTTCTGACAGATATGCATTGGGAAGCCCAAATGTAAAAAATGCGATTCTGAATTTAGAAAATGGAAATACCCTTGAAATACAAACGATAAACCAAAGCATGAAAAACGTCTATGTTAAATCATTCAAAATCAATGGGAAAACTATTGAAAGAAATTATATATTGCATAGCGAAATTATGAATGGCGGAACTTTTGTATTTGAAATGAGTTCAAAACACCAATAAAATAAGATCTCGATTGCGCTTTCCTGTCGATAGACCCCTTAATGTCGACACCATGAGTGCTTTTGAGATCGTTTTTTTAAATAATATATAGATAGCTCTACATGAAAAGAAGAAATTTTTTAAAAAGCGCTTCCTTAACCGGTTTAGGTTTGGCTGTGGCACCAACGCTTGCATCTTGTGCAACAGAAGATAATAAAGAACAAAAAGCAACAGCAACAAGTAAAACTGTTGTGCCTGTTGTGGTGGCAACTTGGCGTTTTCACAATGCTACAAAAGCAGCTTGGAAAGTTTTAGAAAAAGGAGGAGAATCTATCGATGCTATTATCGCTGGTTGTAGGGTAGAAGAAGCTGATTTAAAAAATACAACTGTTGGAAATGGTGGTGCACCAGATAGAGATGGAAACGTAACACTAGACGCTTGTATAATGAACAAAGAAGGTGGTTATGGTGCTGTAGTTTGTATGGAAAACATTGCACATCCAATTTCTGTAGCTCGTAAAGTGATGGAAGAAACTCCGCATGTATTATTTGCTGGAAAAGGAGCAGAGCAGTTTGCAGTAGAGCAAGGCTTTAAAAGAGAAAATTTATTGACCGAAGCGTCTAAGAAAGCTTGGGAAAAATGGAAAGTAAAATCAGAATACAAACCGATTATCAATATAGAAAATCACGATACGATTGGCATGTTGGCCATTGATAAAAATGGTGATATTTCTGGTGGTTGTACTACAAGCGGAATGGCCTATAAAATGGCAGGAAGAGTAGGAGATTCAGCAATAATTGGTTCAGGATTGTTTATTGACAATACGGTTGGTGGAGCTACTGCTACCGGAATGGGAGAAGAGGTACTAAAAACCGTTGGATCTTATTTAATTGTTGAGCTAATGCGCCAAGGAAGAACTCCGCAGGAAGCTTGTGAAGAAGGGGTGAAAAGAATTGTAGAATCGAATCCAAATTATAACAATTTCCAAGTGGGTTATGTGGCAATCAATAAAAAAGGAGAGTCTGGATGTTACTGTATTCATGGTGGTTTTGGA
>JAESTN010000179.1 GCA_016763595.1 Flavobacteriaceae bacterium
AATCTGGTGCGTTTTTTCTTTTTATAGACGTTTTAAAAACAGAAAACCTTTCTAATATCTCTATTAAAAAGGCTCTTTACATGTAATTATACTTAATCTTTAAGCTAGTTTTTACTACGTATCTTTTTTACCCCATATACCAATCCGGTTAAAAGCAAAAAAAGCACTCCACCATCTATAGGCAACCCTGGTGGTGGTGGTGGTGGAATTGGAGGCGGAACCGCCTGTCCAAAAGTTTGCAATGCGAGTAACACAATTGCAATAGTTATGTATTTTCTTTTATGTTTCAATTTCTTATTTTTTCTACACTCTTAAGACACCATAACTTTTAAAAAGTCACTTTGTTGCATCTACAATATATTATTCAAAATATCTTCGAATAGCAATTCGATGTTCTGGAATGCTCTTGTCGTAATTTTCTACCAACATTTCCATAATTTCAGGCTCAGTTTTACCCACTTCTTTTTTAGATTGGTATTTAGAAATGTACAAATTATAATTTTCTCCATTTTTCTCGAAAATCATAAAGTGTTCTGAATTTAGCTCACTAAAACAAATATCGTTTCCAGTAAAAGAACCAGATTCATCTTTAAAAAAGGGTGTGAAATTGTAATATAAAAATACGTTTGTCATGTTATACTAATTCTGCAGATAAACCTAATGATAATAATTTTGAGCACCGAGATTGCAACTCTTTTAACTCACCTGTTTTAACGGTACACTTTCCTTTATAATGCACCAATATTGTACATTGTTCTGCTTGTTCTAATGTATGTTCACAAACATCTATCAAAGAATCAATAACAAAGTCAAAACTATTTACATCGTCATTATGTAAAACAATCTCATGTTGATTTACTTCTTTTTCTAGAACATCAACGTCTTCTTGTATTTTTTCTTTTGTACCCATTGTTATCATAAATATACTATTAACCTTTTAAATATCTTAAAGAAACCCAATTATTTCTTTCCAACGTATTTTGAATTGATAAACCGTGACTCGAAACTTCTTGGTCTATTGTCGCAATATCTTCTTTATAAAAACCACTTAATAATAAGATTCCATTTTCATTTAAACATTTCGTGTATGTTGCCATGTCGTTTAATAAAATGTTTCTATTAATGTTTGCGATTATTACATCGTATTTTTGATTGGTTAGTAAACTAGCATCTCCTTCATAAAAAGAAATATGCTTACACTTATTTCTTTCTGCGTTCTCTACCGAATTTAAATAGCACCAATTATCAATATCAATTCCATCCAATGGCTTTGCTCCTTTCATTTCAGCAAAAATTGCCAAAATCCCTGTACCGCACCCCATATCAAGAGTCGATTTATTCTCTAAATCTAAATCAATCAAATGTTGTACCATCATATGAGTCGTTTCATGATGCCCTGTTCCAAAACTCATTTTTGGTTCTATAACAATATCATACTTTAGATTCGGGTTTTCGTGAAAAGGCGCTCTAATACTCACTAAACCATCTACCTGAATTGGCTCAAAATTCTTTTCCCATTCACTGTTCCAATTTGTTTGCTCAATTTCTTTTTTAGTAAAGCTGATTGCAAACTCCTCAGAAGTTAACACTAATATATTCTCTAGGATATTTGTATTCCATTCTTCTTTTTGAATATATGCAGTGACTCCATTATCATTCTCCACAAAACTCTCGAACCCTGCAAAACCTAACTCAGCAATTAAAATTTCTGTTCCAGGCTCTTTAGGTTCAACATTAAAAATGTACTCTATATAAATATTGTCCATTAATTAAATTGCTTTTATGATTGCTGCAAAATCTTCAACTTTCAAAGAAGCTCCACCAATTAAACCTCCGTCAACATCTTTTTTTGAGAAAATCTCTTCTGCATTTGATGGCTTTACACTTCCACCGTATAATATTGAAGTAGTATCGGCTACAGCAGTTGTATATTTTTCTTGTAATAATTTTCTAATAAAAGCATGCATTTCTTGCGCTTGTTCTGGTGATGCTGTTTCTCCAGTTCCTATTGCCCAAACTGGCTCATAAGCCAACACTATATTATTCCATGAAATTGCTTCTAAGTGAAACAATCCATTTTCTAATTGACTTTTCACAACATCAAAATGGTTTTCAGATTTCCTATCTGCTAACTGCTCTCCAAAACAAAAAATAATTTCTAATTCATTTTCTAATGCTGCATTTACCTTTTCGGCAAGAATAGCATCCGTTTCTCCAAATAAAGATCTTCTTTCTGAATGTCCAAGAATAACAGTTTTGACACCAATACTTTTAAGCATCTCTGCAGATATCTCTCCAGTAAAGGCTCCGTTTTTAGATTGATGCATGTTCTGAGCAACCACCTCTATAGTTGATTTTTTTGCTCTTTTCATCGCTGTAGAAAGATTCACAAAAGTTGGAGCGACAATAACTCTAGTATTATTTAATGGTAATTTTTTTATTGATTTTCTAATTCCTTTAACAAGGGCTTTCGTTTGCTTGTTATCATTATTCATTTTCCAATTACCTGCTACAATCTTGCTTCTCATTTTCTGACATTTTGTTATTACAGCTTAAAAAACACATTTAAGCTACTTTTATTTACTGCAAAAATAAGTTATTTTTTTAAGGCGTTCACAATTCTCCTGTCAGTAATCTTCGTTGCTTTGAATAAATCTACGAAACCGTTTTCATTAACGACTAGATACCTCGGAATCCAATTTGAGTTTAAGAAATCTCCAAAATCACCATCCATTCCATTCATCATAAAATAGTGCTCTCCTTTTATCTTATATTTTTTCAATGCCTTTTTCCAAGCATGCACATTTCTATCCGAAGAAATAAAAATATATTTTACATTGGGGTACTTGGCTTGCAATTCTTTCATTTTAGGTACGCCAACAATACAATCTTTACACCAAGAAGCCCAAACATTGATTAGTATCTTTTCTCCTTTATAAGTCTCTAAGACATCCTTCAGCTGCACTTTCTTATTATCTACCGTAAAAAAAGGATCGGTCAAGGCTTTCTCAGAAAACTCAACTGGAGCTTTAAACGTACAACCAACAATAAACAAAGTAAGGATAAGTACCTTTTTAAACATTCTTCAAATTTAAACAGTTTGTCATAATTACTTTGATTTTCTTACAAAAATAGAATAATCATTTGACAGTAAATCTACGATTCATAAACTATCAAAAATAAGTACATTTGCACAACTATATTTCCACACAAATGACGACTAAACAATTAATAGAACAAATTCATCTAAAAAAATCATTTTTATGTATTGGCTTGGATGTAGATTTAACTAAAATCCCTTCACATTTACTTCAAGAAGAGGATCCTATTTTCTCTTTTAACAAAGCCATTATAGACGCCACACATCATTTATGTGTTTCTTACAAACCCAATACTGCTTTTTATGAGGCTTATGGAATTAAAGGGTGGAAATCTTTAGAAAAAACAATTACATACATCAACAAGAATTATCCTGAGATTTTTA
Organism: Flavobacteriaceae bacterium; assembly: GCA_016763595.1. GTDB lineage: Bacteria > Bacteroidota > Bacteroidia > Flavobacteriales > Flavobacteriaceae > Polaribacter. Next base: position 3,485 of record JAESTN010000179.1, read on the forward strand.
CAATTGCTGATGCAAAACGTGGAGACATTGGAAACACATCTAGCATGTATGCAAAAGCTTTTTTTGAAGATTTAGCTTTTGACTCTGTGACTGTTGCTCCATATATGGGAAAAGATTCTGTTGAACCTTTTTTAGCATTTGAAAATAAGCATACCATTATGTTGGCCTTAACATCTAATGAAGGTGCTTTTGATTTTCAGACAAAAAACATGGAAGGGAAAGAATTATATAAACATGTTTTAGAAACTTCTAAAGGATGGAAAAACGCTAAAAACTTAATGTATGTAGTTGGGGCAACTAAGGCCGAATATTTTAAAGAAATAAGAAAAATAGTTCCTGATAATTTTTTACTGGTTCCTGGAGTTGGTGCTCAAGGAGGCAGCCTAAAAGAAGTATGTAAATATGGAATGTCTGCTAACGTAGGTTTGTTAATCAATTCTTCTAGAGGAATTATTTATGCTTCAAAGGATGAGAATTTTGCGAATTCAGCAAGAGAAAAAGCAGCGGCGCTACAGAAAGAAATGCAAGAAATTTTAAGCACATAAAAAAAGCCAAGGGTTACAACTCCTTGGCTTATAAATTAATTCAAATGAATTACGAATTGTTAAGTTTTATAAATTAATTCAAATAATTATATAACGAAAACAAAGCTCTCATGTAATTCTAGTACTAAGGTACTTGATAAACATACGTTGCTCTACAACTTTGATATAAAGGCTTTACATTTTGATGTAACTAACAAAAAAAAGAGGTCCAATAAATTGGACCTCTTTTAAATTATATACTAATGAATTAGTTTTGATCTGCTTCAGTAAGGTTTGGATTACCGTCAATTTCTGCTTGAGGAATTTTCCATATCCACGCATCATTAACAGATGGCTTTCCTTGAATAAACCCATCTTGATACAAAACTAATGATGCACCAGAATTTGTTAAATCAATTCCAACATCCCAACGGATGTGATCATGCCAGCTAAATCCTTCACCATAAAGCTCTATATAACGCTGAAACTTAACTTGCTCCATAAGTAAATCTCTAGAACTAAACACAGTAACATCATAGGCTGTATCTCTAGCTTCACCTAATGGCTTTAATGCAGCTTGTGCACCGGCAACGTCATCTAACATTGCTTTCGCTTCAGCTTCAATTAAATACATCTCAGAAGAACGCATATAAATTAAATCGTCTGGATCAATAGTTCCAGGATTTTTATTTAAAAATTTAAAGTGCATGTATGGATGTGTATTATGACCAGTAGTCATTCCATACGTAGAAATCACATCAGACCATGCAGCCCAAAAATCAGTATCATTGGTGTAATTAGGATCTGTTGATGAGTCTCCTCCTTGTCCATTTGATGCAGAACCATTTGTATTTGGTGCTAAAGGATTAAATACATCCTTACGGTAATCTGTATCAGGGATTTGGTTAAACCTTTCGATGTTTACAATCTTAGGGTTTGATCTATTCTGGCTCCCGTTAAACGTAGGGCTAATATAATAGAAGTATGAACGAAAGTATGTAGTTTCCGCATCAATAACTCTTCCTCCCCAAATAACTTCAGAAAGATTCGTTGTATTAAATCCAGATTTCCAAGCCGATTCTGTTAACAAAGTAAATCCAGAACGCGCACTAACAGCAGCACTTGCAGCAGTAGCCCAATCTCCTTTAGATAAAGCAACACGTGCTTTAATTCCGTAAGCAGCATTGATAGATAAATGTGACTTATTACTCGGTGATGAAGCATTTCCAAAAGCGGTAATAGAAGCGTTAATATCTAATTCTATTTGATCATAAATCACCTGAACAGTAGATCTAGCCTCACTAGTATAAGGAGCACCAGTAACTAAAAGCAACGGCACACCAGCATCTGTTGCTGGGTTACCTACTAAATATCCTTTCGCATATGTACTAACTAGTTGATGATAAGCCCAAGCTCTATAAGCATATGCTTGACCAAGTATATTAGCAATCTCAGGATCTGATGTTACATAACCAGCATCTGCAATATTGTTAATTAAGTTATTTGCTGTTGCAATGAAATGATAACGTTGGTACCATAACTGACTTACAGAAGTTGAATTTGCATTTGTATGATTTAACCATTGTAACCCTGCACGCATCCAACCATTTCCTGGTGAAGAATGAATCAAGTCACCACAATATACATCAAACATAGGCATAAAGTATTGCTGACCAGCTCTACTACTTGAACCTCCTGGCAATGGAGATTGTGCATACATTTGTCTATGAAGTCCGTTTAACACCAAAACCATATTTTCTGGACTCGCATACGCATCTCCTGCAGCGATTGCAGTTGTCGGTGTGTTTTCTAGAAATTCTTCACTACACCCTGTAACTAGGACCAGTGATACTGCTAGAAATAATAGATTAATTTTTTTTAACATAATATATTTATTTTTTAAATTTAAAAAGCAACATTTACACCAAGTGAAATTACACTTGCTGGGCTAAAGCTATTACCTCCTTGAACTCCTGCTAAACTTTGTTGAGGATTAATTCCTTTTCTTTTTGCAGAAATAAATAGGTTTTCTCCTGTAACAAAAAGTCTTAAGTTGTCTACCTTCAATTTACTAGTCAAGTCATTATCAAAACTATATCCTAAATTTACATTTCTCAAAGAAATATAAGAAGCATCAGTTAAGAACCTTGTAGAACCAGCAACTCTTTGATTTGGGTTTCCTGTTTCTAATCTAGGAACATCAGTAATATCTCCTGGAGCTTTCCATGCATTTAATGCATCTACATGAAGGTTACTTCCATAAGTTCCTGAGTGCATTAAACTAGAATA
>JAESTN010000017.1 GCA_016763595.1 Flavobacteriaceae bacterium
AGCAAAAAAAGTAGTTCCTCATTTAATCTTATTAGATATAATGATGCCAGAAATGGATGGAATTGAAGCTTGTGAAAAAATCAGAAAAATAAACACCTTAGAAAACGTAATTATTTCGTTTTTAACTGCTCGTGGAGAAGACTATTCTCAAGTTGCTGGTTTTGATGCTGGTGCTGACGATTATATTACCAAACCCGTAAAACCAAAAGTTTTAGTAAGTAAGGTAAAATCTTTACTAAGACGTTTAAAAAACACAGAAGAGCAAGATACGTCTACACGAATTGGAGATATCGTTATTAATAGGGACGAATACGTAGTTTTTAAAGGTGATCGAAAAATTATATTACCCAAAAAAGAATTTGAACTGTTCTCTTTATTAACATCTAGACCTGGTAAAGTTTTTAAACGCGAAACTATTTTAGATTCAGTTTGGGGTAATGAAGTTGTTGTAGGTGGAAGAACCATTGATGTGCATATTCGTAAACTAAGAGAAAAAATTGGAGACGATTTCTTTAAAACAATTAAAGGCGTTGGGTACAAGTTTGTTTTAGAAGATAGTGATAAATAAGATTTTCTGTGAAATTTAAAAAAACCTATTCATTTGCCTTCACATCGGCATTATATTTAACAATATTAACTGTTGTTATTGCCCTAGTTACCTATTTCTTTTTCGAGAAATTTGGAATGGCAATAACCATGGTTTCTGTAGTTTTTCTTTTTGTTGTTTTCTTTTTTGTAATTCAATACAGGGTTGAATATTTTATTTATCGTAGAGTTCGAAAAATATATGATGATGTTTCTCTTTTAGAAATTGAAGATTTACAAAGACAATCTGTTACTACAGATATGGAGACACTTTCTAAAAGTGTGCAGAAATTTGCCGAAGGAAAACGAATTGAAATTCAAAACTTAACCGAAAGAGATTCTTTTAGACGAGATTTTTTAGGGAATGTAGCTCATGAATTAAAAACGCCATTATTTACTGTACAAGGATATTTATTAACCTTAATTGAAGGTGCTTTATACGATAAAGACATCCTAGAAAAATACTTAGATAGGGCTAATAAAGGGGTTGAGAGATTGGTTGCCATTGTTAAAGATTTAGACATGATTGCTAAATTAGAAACTGATGGTTTAAAAATGAACATGCAACCTTTTAATATTTTGGAGTTAGTTCAAAATGTCTTCGATTTATTTGAAATGAGAGCAAAGAAAAGGAATATCACCTTAGTTTTTGATCGAATTTACGAGTTTCCAATTTTTGTAACTGGTGATGTTGAGCGTATAGAGCAAGTATTAATCAACCTTGTTGTAAACTCTATTAAATATGGTAAAATTGGTGGTGTCACTACGGTTGGTGTTGATAACTACAACGAAAATAAGTTTATTATTAAGGTTTCTGACAATGGAGAAGGAGTAAAACAAGAACATTTATCTCGTTTATTCGAACGTTTTTATAGGGCAGATCAAAGCAGGTCTAGAGACCAAGGTGGTTCTGGTTTAGGATTGTCAATTGTAAAGCACATTATTGAAGCTCACAACGAAAATATTTTACTTAAAAGCACCTATGGAGAAGGTTCTGAATTTTCATTCACGCTTGAAAAGGCGAAGTAAACCGGCATCTAGTTTGTTATTTGTAGTACGCAACCCTTTATAGCTTTCAACCTGCCTTAATTGTTCTAAATTAAAGTCTTCTTCTTTACAGAATGGAGCAAGATTTTGCTCTTTTAAATGGCTTGCTAAATATTCTTGCTCAGGTTGGTTTGGTGTAGGAATAAAGAATGCCTTTTTATGCAATACAGCTAAATCCATAATGGAAGAATAACCGGATCTACAAATAATCAATTTAGATTGGTTGATTTCTTTTTCTAAATCTGACGACAACAAATAATTGTACGTTTTAATTCCGTTTTGAATTTTTACAGTTTGCTCTTTTTCTATTTTTCCCTGAACTAAGACAACCTGGCCCTTATGGTATTTTAACGCTGAGAGTATTTTTTCTTCCAACGATTTTCGTTGAGATTCAATTCCAGAGAGAACCACTAAAACATCGTTTAACTTTGGCAAGCTTTCTTTTTTAAACCGACTTAAAACTCCAATGTACTTTAGATTTATTTTTTGATTTCTTGATTGAGATAGTAAACCAGACAATTGGTTGGTTTTAGAATCAGGAATCCAACATTCGTCAAACTTCTTAATGAGTATTTGGTGGATCTTACTTGAAATAACCGTTGTAAGACCAGAGAGTACATTTATTTGATGTGTGATATACACGGAAGGAATTGTAGTGCTTCTAACGCCAAATCTATTGTCAGAAATGACCCCTACAACATCGGTGTTTTTCTCAAGATATTTCTGAATAATTCTCTGCTCTTTTCTTACTGCCTTTACAATTTTAGGGACTTGTAATAATACACTTACTTTTAAATTCTTAGCGTAAGAAATACTATAAGAAGGCAGCTCTATACTTTCTAAATCAGGAAATTCTTTCTGTAAAAAAGTGAGTGCTATACCATCAGATGCAATAATCGGAATGTACTTATTTTCTACTAAAAAATGAATAATTGATACACAACGAGAGGCATGACCTAATCCCCAGTTTAGCGGTGCAACAATTATTTTTTTTTTCATTCTAGATTAAATCAAATCCAATATCTTTTCTAAAGTTCATGTTGTCAAAATGAATCTTTTCTATGGATGCATACGATGTTTTCAATGCTTCCTCTATGGTTTCTCCAAATGAAGTAATTGTCATAACTCTACCACCACTGGATACAACTTTATTATCAGAAGTTGTGGTTCCTGAATGAAACACAATAGAATCCGTAACCGTATCTATTCCGGTAATCTCATTTCCTTTCTCATAGGCCTCTGGATATCCTCCAGAAACTAACATTACTGTGGTAGCTATTTTTGGATTGATAGAAAAAGACTTTTCGTGTAGTGTTTGATTTGCAACACCTTCAAACAAATCAAATAAATCTGATTCGATTCTTGGAATTACAACCTCTGTTTCTGGGTCTCCCATTCTAACATTATACTCAATAACTTGCGGATTTCCATCAACATTCATTAACCCTATAAAGATAAATCCACGGTAATCAATTCCATCTTTTTGCAAACCGTTTACAGTTGGAATTATGACACGTTCTTCCACTTTTTTTAAAAAATCTTCCGTTGCAAATGGTACAGGAGATATGGCTCCCATTCCACCAGTATTTAATCCTTTATCTCCTTCTCCAATACGTTTGTAATCTTTGGCGGAAGGTAAAATTTTATAACTTTTCCCGTCGGTTAATACGAAAACAGACAATTCAATTCCGTCTAAAAACTCTTCAATTACAACGGTAGAAGATGCTTCTCCAAATTTTTGGTTAGACACCATTTCTTCTAATTCTTTTTTAGCTTCTTCTAAAGAATCTAAAATCAACACTCCTTTTCCTGCAGCCAATCCATCAGCTTTCAAAACATAAGGAGGGCTTAATGTTTCTAAAAAGGCAAAACCTTCAGACAAGTTATCTTTTGTGAATGATTGATAACGTGCCGTTGGGATGTTATGCTTTTCCATAAATATTTTAGAAAAATCTTTACTTCCTTCAAGCAGAGCACCATCTTTTTTAGGTCCAATTACAGGAATGTTTTTCAATTCAGTATCTGCCAAGAAAAAGTCATGAACTCCATCAACCAAAGGTGCCTCAGGTCCCACAACAACCATTTCAATTTGATTATTTAATACAGTTTCTTTTACAGCGTTAAAATCTGTTGGACTGATGTTTACATTCGTTGCTATTTGTGAAGTTCCTGCGTTTCCAGGCGCAACAAAAAGTTGGTTTACTTTATTACTTTGAGATAGTTTTAATGCAAAAGAGTGTTCTCTTCCTCCAGCGCCTAAAATAAGAATATTCATTTGTGTGTTGTGTTGTTGTTAAGGGTAC
>JAESTN010000180.1 GCA_016763595.1 Flavobacteriaceae bacterium
AGCTTCTAAATAATCACAAATAGATTGTAGTTTCTTCTCGGTAGAATCAAGCCCTTCTATTATTGTTGTAATATTTTGTTTTAAATTTTCTAACTGCATGATAATTTTTATTGAGTTTAATAGAAATAGTTATATTTGTTATGCTTCAAAAAAATGATGCTACAAAATAACTAAATTTTGTTTTGAATAAGTACAAAAATATTACCGTTTTTCTAATTAAGTTTTTTGGAACTTATTTTTTGTTGTTTGCAATGTATGCAGCCTATTTAAATTCCAGTCAAGTTAAAGTTAATGGCTTTAAAAGTTCTTCTTTAACCACACAGGTTGCTAATCAAACCGTTTCTTTTTTAAATGCTTTTGGGTATCATGTAACGAGTGTGCAACATGATAAAGAGATGTCGGTGAAATTATTAGTTGGTAATACATATACTGCTAGAGTTATAGAGGGGTGTAACTCAATGAGTATAATAATACTATTTATCGCTTTTATCGTTGCGTTTTCGGGGCCTGTAAAAGCTACCGTTGTTTATGTTTTAGCAGGAAGTTTAATAATTTATATCATAAATATTCTGCGTATTGCTTTTTTAACGATGATGTTATATAAGTATCCAAATCAGCAAATGATTCTGCATAACTTAGTTTTTCCGGCAATTATTTACGGGACAACATTTTTGTTGTGGGTAATATGGGTTCAGAAATTTTCACATTATAAAAGATGAGCAAAAAAACAAGATACATACTGGTGTTTTTATTGGTGTCATTACTTTTTGTAATTAGAGCTTTTGAAAGTGATTTGTTTTACGACCCACTAATTGTATATTTTCAGAATGATTATTTATACACGAAAATGCCTGAAGTAGACCTCTGGAGGCTGGCTGTTAATGTTTTATTTAGATACACATTAAATTCATTAATAACAATTGGTGTCATTCAATTGGTATTCGAGAAAAAGCGATTTGTGAAGTTTGCAGGGTTCTTTTTAATGTTGGCATTTATGTTGCTAATAGTTGTATTTGTATTTCTAGTTAGAAATGAATTTGAACAGGGGTATTTATTCCCTTTTTATGTTCGAAGATTTTTAATACATCCGCTGTTTTTATTGTTGCTGTTGCCAGCCTTTTATTATCAGAAATTAAATAAAAATAAATTTTAATATTTCCTAAAATATAGATTGTGCGTTTATGAGAAAGTTTATATACCGTATGGTATCAACATTAATGGCGGTAATGGTACTGCTTTCTACAATGTCTTTCACTGTAAAGAAACAGTATTGTGGTGGTTTTTTGGTTGGTGTTTCTTTTGTAGGTGATGTAGGGAATATAGATGTGAGTGAAAATTCATGTACTACTGTCAAAATGAAAAATTGCTGTAAAGAGGAGGTTCATCATATAGAAGGCCAAGATACATTGCAAATAGAAAGTTCTAGTAATTTAACTTTTGAGCAACAAAAGGTACTGCTGGCTTTTTCTATTTCTTATAATTTTATTTTTTTTGAGTTTAAAGAAGAAAAACAATTGTCTAGAGCCATCATACCTCCAGAACTTCACCAAGATTTACAAGTTTTATATCAAGTTTTCTTAACCTGATTTTTTATGAAAATTACAATTAAAAATCTCTTCTAAAGAGAAGAGATAAATGTATAATTTTTTGTAAAAATAGAATAATGAAAAAAATAATTATCAGTATACTTTTACTGATGCCATTCGTATCATTCACTCAAAATAAATTAAAAGGAATGATAATGGATAGAGAAAACCCGAAAAATAATTTAGGATTGTATGGAGCCAATGTACATTGGTTAAAGACAACCGTTGGTACGGTGACAAATGAGAATGGAGAGTTTGAAATCCCCTATAAAGAAGTGTATAAAAAATTGGTGGTGAGTTTTGTTGGGTATAAAACAGACACATTGACAATTACTAGTTTAAAAGCCGTTCACCATTTTTTAACTCCAGAAGGAGAGCTTGATGAGATTGTAATTATTAATAAAAGAAAAGCAATTCAAAAATCGTTTATACAGACGCAAAATACGTTTACCGTAAATAAAGACGAACTTTTAAAAGCAGCATGCTGCAACTTGTCTGAAAGTTTTGAAACAAACCCATCAATTGATGTTAGTTTTTCTGATGCTTTAACAGGAACTAAGCAAATTCAAATGCTTGGATTGACCAGTCCGTATTTGTTATTTACCCAAGAAAATATTCCGTCAATTAGAGGAGCTTCACAAGCATTTGGATTGACTTTTACACCGGGTACTTGGGTAGAAAGTATTCAGATCACCAAAGGTGCAGGTAGTGTGGTTAATGGGTATGAAAGTATTTCGGGGCAAATTAATGCCGAATTGGTAAAGCCATTTTCAGATGATAAGTTGTTTGTAAATGCGTACTCTTCGTTAAATGGACGCTTAGAGTTGAATACACATATTAATCAGAAATTATCAGAAAAATGGCACACAGGGTTGTATGTTCATGGGAATTATAGAGGAGAAAAGTTTGATGCAAATAAAGACAACTTTTTAGATGCTCCAATTGCTAATCAGATAAATGTTATGAATCGTTGGCAGTATACTGATGTAGAAAAAGGCTGGATAAGTTTTGTTAATTTCAGGTATTTAAAAGATAAAAAACAAATGGGGGAAATCAATTTTGATCACTCCAATGATAAAGGGAGTTCAAGCGTTTGGGGAAGTGAAATCAAAACCAGAAGATTTGAAAGTTCTGCGAAAATAGGATATGTTTTTCCTGAATTGCCTTTTCAAAGTTTTGGATTGCAGTTTGCATATAGCAATCATAAACAAGATTCCTATTTTGGATTAAACCTGTATAATATAACGCATGAAAGTGTGTACGGTAATCTGCTTTTTAACTCAATTATTGGAGATACTAGAAATAAATTTAAAACCGGAATTAGTTTTTCATACGATACATATCTTGAGTTAGTTAATCACAATACTTATAATCGATATGGAGATTCTTTTGGGGTTTATTTTGAATATGCTTATGACAATCTAGATGATTTCAGTTTTACCGCAGGTTTGAGAGTAGATACTCATAATTTTCTAGGAACATTTGTAACTCCAAGATTACATGTACGCTATGCGCCTTGGGCAGATGCCGTGCTAAGGGCTTCTGTAGGGAAGGGGCGAAGAAGTGCAAATATCTTTGCAGAAAATCAAAAATACTTTGCAAGTTCAAGACAGGTGAAAATTGATAATGAAGGAGGGAATATTTATGGATTATCCCCCGAAGTTGCTTGGAATTTTGGAGTGTCTTATTTGCAGAAATTTAATCTGTTTGAAAGGAAAGGAGATGTAACTTTAGATTTTTATAAAACCGTTTTTTCAAATCAAGTTGTGGTCGACTTAGAGAATTCGCAAGAAATTTCTTTTTATAATTTGAATGGAGAAAGTAAGGCGAGTAGTTTTCAGATTGAGGTAAATTATGAATTGATTGAGCGATTAAATTTAAGAACAGCTTATAAATATTACGATGTGTTTACAGATTATAAATCTGGAAAATACCAAAAGCCAATTCAGGCTAAACAGCGGTTTTTTGCTAATATTTCTTATGATACAGAAGTAACATTAGAAAATTCACAGTGGAAATTTGATGTGACCTATAATTTAATAGGTAAACAACGATTACCAAATACAGCATCGAATCCAGTACAATATCAATTGTCAGAATATTCAAATAGCTATAGTTTACTAAATACTCAAGTTACAAGGGTGTTTTCTGGGAGGTTTGAAATGTATTCAGGTATCGAGAATTTAACAAATTACAAACAAAAAAATCCTATTTTAGCCAGTGATGATCCTTTTGGAGCAAATTTTGACACGACAATTGTGTATGCACCAATCTTTGGGAGATCAATATATTTAGGAGCACGATTTAAATTAAATTAAAATGAAAAAAGGACTATTAATTATTTTCACAGTATTGTTAACGGTATCTGTGAATGCTCAGAAAAAAAAGAAAAATGCAAAAGTATCTATTGAAGTAGATGGTGTTTGTATGATGTGTAAAAAACGTATAGAATCGGCTGCCTTAAAAACCAAAGGAGTAAAGTTTGCAAGCTGGAATGTGAAAACGCATGCGCTAAGTATGATTATTGATGAGCGTAAAACAGATGTCAAAACTGTTCAGAAGAATGTTGCTTCAGTTGGTCATGATACAAAAGCGATAAAAGCAACTGAAAAGCAATATAACGCTGTGCATCCTTGTTGTAAATATAGAGAAGATAAAGTGATAGATGATCACAAAAATGAAGGCGAGAAAAAAAGTTAAGTTTTATATAATAGAATTAAGTTAAAAAACCTCGAGAATTTCTCGAGGTTTTTTTTGAAAGATATTTAGAGTATCTCTTTTATTATCTATGACGATTCGCCATTACGTCATTCCTAGCATTTCACTACCTATTGGAGGGATTCCCTCAGCAGAATTGTCTTCTTTAATGTCAATGAGTGCACATTCTGTTGTTAAGATCATTACTGTTATAGAAGCAGCTTTTTTTAAGGCAATATCTATTTTTTAAAATAAAACAAAAACCTTTTGAAGGCCTGAGTTTAGTGCGTTTTTAATATTTTTTCTTCGTAGATAATTGAACCATTTGATGTGATGCCTTCTATCAGAATTTTCACCTCTTTTTGCTTTAGTATCGGAATTTTTAGTGTTGTAGTACTGTTTGAAAGTGTAATATTGGGGATCCAGAAAATTGCTCCATACTCTTTAAAAATTTGGTTGGTGTTTGAGGTGTATTGAGGCATGTAATATTCTTTTGGCACATGGAAACCAAACATAACTTTTGTTGTCTTGAATTGACTGTGTTTCTTGTTTATTAGCTCAATAGGTATTGAAAATAAATAAATTGAGGTGTGTCCATATCTATCAAACCTGTCAATAAAAATTTTTGAAAAATTATCTGTGTACATGCCTTCAAGAGCTTCTAAACTAAGTGATATATCAAT
>JAESTN010000421.1 GCA_016763595.1 Flavobacteriaceae bacterium
CGGTCAGCCACCAGACGGCCATCCAAACAGCCATGCCTGCGGTAGCTCGACCAGCAGTGCCCAATACAATCTCTTCACCATTTAGTCCTGCCGCACGTTCAGGTATTAGCGAGTAAACCAATATTGCCAGTAAAGGCCCGGCTAATAGGGCCAGTTGACGAAATAGATGAATACCTTGGTGTAGTGGCGATGGCTGCATAATTATTGTTATTGGGTGGTCTAATAGCTGAAGAATAAGGGCATAACAATCGCAGTTTCAGGAAATAAGTGCAATTAAATCGTGGTGATTAAGGGCCGGATTAAAAGGGGGCGGTAGCTTGTTGGTAAAGGCTTATTTCTCCTAGATCAGGAGCCATAGGCTTCTGTTCACGGGAGAAGTCGTATTAAGTGTTTGATTTTAAACAGTGTTGAATTATGATCAGTGGCCATGGATTGGAAAACAAAAGCAGGGATTAGGCTTCTTTTGCCAAGTGATAGAATCTTCCTCTTTATTCCAACCCATTGTAAATAAACATGAATAGCCTTGACTGAATATCTTTTGATCCTAGATAAGGAGCCAAAGTGATATGAAGCCCTAGGCTTCTGAATAAACTGTTACGTGTCACTGGATATGTATGAACTTTAAAGATCTGGCTCTTTCAAAGAGTTTGTTGTGGTTTCTCATCTCAATCTTTTTGTTTTTCTGGCTAGGAAGCCATCTCTTTGGTGCATTTACAAATTTAGAAATACAGGATTTAAGAATTACTGGCTTAGTTACATTTAATTCCAGACCTATTTGGTTCTCTATAGTTGTTGCTGTAAAGGCTTCCGCTTGGGCTTTATCATCGGTATTAATATATAAATATGTCCAATTCAAAGTTAGTAAGAAAAACACATAACAAGGCAAGGCAGTCTGACGGCTCCGCCGCCAGCTGCTTTTGGCGTTATATTTTTTTGGACTTATGAAACTTAATAGAATTAAAGAGATATCTGTGATTCATGAACAAAATCCAGATTCATATTTTTTCAAGTTTTGGGATGTTCATGATATCGACCCTCTTAAAGTTCAAGCATATGAACGTCTAGAAGGAGAGCTTCAGTCTTTAGACGTCGAATCATGGAGGATATTAAAATCGGAATCTCAGAATTTATGTTTACAATCGAATGAAGATAGAGGGTGGAGTAAATTTTTTGAAAAGCTTAATGAAGCTAAAGGTTATGCATATCTTAAATCAGAGGGATTTACCAATATTGAGTTCATTCCACGGTCAAAAGTATATGGCGTTGAGACGCCAGACTTGGAGGCTCATTCGCCCAAAGGTAGAGTCTTTTGTGAGGTAAAAACAATTAATGAATCTGATGAGCTAATTCACGCACGCAAGAATATCATTGCTTTAGAAGTTAAGAATTTCTTACCAAAGGGCTTTAAAAACAAACTTGAATCAGTGCTAAGGAAAGCGGCTAAACAATTAAGATCTCATGATATAAACGACGAATCATTTAAAATCATATATCTTGTAATTTCACACGATGATGGTTTGTATTACGAATCAGAGCTTAATAATGAGGTATATGAACATTTTAAGAGTTTGGGCTTTGGAAATATTGAGTGTGTCATACACGATAAAACGAAAATATAACAAAACAAAGCAGCACAGATGCGCTAAAGCGCGCGTCTGTTTGCGACGTTATAGGTAAGGAATCATATGGGCATATTACTTGGTTCGTTAATAATATTACTAGTTCCTTTACTTGTTGTTATCTGGCCAGTGCTAATCATCGGGGCATTAGATATAACCTATTACGTAATCATTACTTTGATTATTAACCGTAAGAAACTAAAAAAATATCAGATTTTTTCATATCTATTCTGGCTTCCATCTGCAATATATTTTGGTGGCATTTATTTAAACTATATTGAAAAAACCCCTAAGGCAGGGGGGCTCGACCAACTTCCCGCAATGGTCATTCTAGGAATTACTAGTTTTTTGTATATTTATTTTAGATGGAAATCAAAGTAACCAAGAAATACTTATAACAAAGCAAACAACTACACACCTTTGGCGCTGGGCAGCTTACACCATGCTTCGCTTCCTTTCAGCTACCGGTTATTGAGGCGTTAGCTAGCCAAAGGGAGGGGCAAGAGGCTAACGCCCCTAGACCGTACACACCCGTTGATTTTTATGTCTCCAGAATTCCACTTTTGATATTAAACACCATGTTCTCCTAACCCCAAGGGGTGCGTGGAGGTTGTATACCAATCGGCCAAGACCTAAGATCCGGAGCCATAGGCTTCTGTTCACAGGAAAAGCATCATTAACTATTTGATTTTAAAGGGTGTTGATTTATGATCAGTGGCCATGGACTGGAAAACAAAAACAGGGATTAGGCTTCTTTTGCCAAATGACAGAATCGTTCTCTTTGTTCCAACCCATTGTAAATAAACAAGAATAGCCTTGGCTGAATATCTTTTGATCCTGGATAAGGAGCCAAAGTGATATGAAGCCCTAGGCTTCTGAATAAGCTGTTAGAGGTCAAAGACAATGAGCACCGATGACCACGATACTTGGGTATATCATGCATTGCATGAACCCAAGGTTGTAAAGTATTCCGAAGCCTTAGTTCTGTATAAAAAAGGGTGGAGGGATAGCCCTAAACCCAAGGTTTTATATAGTGGCTTTCGAGGTAAGTGGTATTGGCTCATTATTTCAACCAAGTCATTATTTAATGCCATTTCACCACATTGGGATTCACAGAAAATAATAATGGCTTTAATCGCTATCGGAATCCTTATTATTGGCATTATTAAAATCTAGGGTTGAGTAAATGCAAATAAATAAACCTGCAAGCATTATCCATATATCCATACCAAAAACCTCTAACAAGGCAATGTAGTGGATTCACTACACTGCGTTTCATTTGCCGCTAATTGCGGCGTTAAATGCTTAAACTGAGAATGAAGTAATGCCATCAGAAGAAAAATATATGGCATTGTTTACAGAAGCTGGAGACCTTATTGAAGGCTTAGTTCGTTTAGACGGGCAACCATGTCCAAAACTCGGTTTTTTTCAGAAACGTAAACTTAAAAAGGCCAAACCATTATTACAGCAAGCTGCTCTTGAAAGCCCTGAAAACGGTGCGCCATATCTAATGCTAGCTAAGGTAGAAGAACGGTTAGGAGAGCATGAGGATTATCTATCAAGTCTTCAAAAATCTTGGCTTCTCGAGCCAGGAAATTTAGTTCTTGTTATAGAATTAAGTAGCGCTTATGGTCAATTAGGAAAACAACATGAAGCTATTTCAGTTCTAATTGAAGGAAGAAAATACTACCCAAGTGAACCTAGAATATTATTCAATTTGGGCGTGTCTTTCTTGTTAATTAATCAGTCGCAATCCGCTAAAGATATCTTTGTAGAAATGATTGAAATAGAACCTGACTATGAAATGAACCATAAAATGTTAGCTTATTCACAACGAATTTTGTCTGGTGATGTGCCTGCACCCAATAACCAGAGTGATATTGCAAAAGGCATTTAACAAATGTGTCAATTTGACGCATTTACGCTGCGCTTCAATGCGCAAATTACACAGGTGTTAAATAAATTTATCCCACGCAATAAAAAAGGCGACTTAAATAAGCCACCTTTTCTGAAACAAATGTTAAATTATTCTTTTGTTTCAGGCTCTTCTTTGGCAGGAGCTTCTTCTGCAACGGCCTCTTCAGCTACTGCTTTTTCAACGGCAGTAGTCTCTTCAACAACTTCGGGTTCAGGTGCAGCCACGGCTTGTTTTACAACGCCCTCAGCCACAAGAATTTTGACTTTTTCTTCACCATTGATAGGGTTGTTATCCGCACCAATAACGGCATAACGACCAGAACGCTTTTGGTAAACAGTATAGTCATCAGTCTGTTTTAATACTTTCATCTTCTTTTCCTTTGATTA
>JAESTN010000181.1 GCA_016763595.1 Flavobacteriaceae bacterium
AAATGGGCTATGGAATGTCAGTTTCTTATGAGGTAGATTTTTCAAAATCTCCTTATTGGATAGATTTTACACTGTTGCGAGGTGGAAGTAAAATGAAAATGTTTGGTTTGTTACGGATATTTAATAAAGATACAATTTGGATAGAGCAATTCTCCACAAATTCGAAACATCCAACAAAATTTTCTAAAGATTTTATTTCTAGAACAAGAAAGATACATGTATTGGTACGAAAGAAATCGTAATTGGTATAGGTCTCTTTCGTTTGCTCGTTGTTTCGCTGTTAATATTTAGTTGAACTCTATATACATATTGTTACTTGTAGGCTGTGCTAACTTTGAATTATAAAATTCTTTAAACTGACTTTTTGAAAAGTCTTGTTTTCCCTTTGCTCCAGTAGTAATGTATTTAAGTGTTCTATTTAATAAAGGATCAGAAAGCTCACCTAAAACCCCAAGATCATTATAATCTTCGGCCAATACGATGTTCGGTGTAAATCCATCAATACTATTATCTCCTAATTTATTTTTGATTTCTAAAACAATGGGTTGCATTGCCCACGTATGATTTGGGTTGATATCTTCTTTGTTGTACATTTTTGGAGAGTCGTACACCGTGATTGACCCTACATATTTACCATGTGTTTTTGTGCCAACAGTTTTTACATCTATATATGGATTCAAACCGTTGATAACCAATTCTGAAGCAGAGGCAGAGCTATTGGTTGTGATAAAATACACTCTGTCTAAAGATAAACTGTTGATGTTTTCTTGAACAGTGCCGTTGTTAATTTGATTTGTAAACTTTTCTTCTAAATTCGAGTCGCTGATATTGATTTTATCATTCCATTGTTTTTTAGCAAATAATTGCCCCGTAAATTGCCCGGTAATCATACTCGATAAGTAAATAGCGGTTCTTACAGAGCCACCACCATTGTATCTTAAATCGATAATTAGATCTGTAATTCCATCATTTTTTAATGTCAAGAAAGCAGCGTTTAATTCGTCATCGAAGTTTGTTGTAAAGCTGTTGTACATTAAATACCCAATTTTTTTATTCCCTGAAGGGATTGTTTTTGTAATAAATACAGGGTTTTCTGTGTGTTCTGATTTGCTTAAAGCAATTGATACTCCGGTTGATAAAGGGTTTCCATTGTTGTAGTCTGCAAGGTTAATTGAATAATTTGGCTTGCTAGAAAACAATAAATCACGGTAATTATGAATGTCTAATTGCGTGCCATCTACTGCATTAAAAATCATTCCTCTTTTAACATTTTTGCTGCTAGCATCTGAATCTGGCAAGACATAGCGTACATAGCCAAAAAGATCAGTGGCACTTCCGTTTTCATACACCAATCCAAATTCTATTCCGTTGTGTAAAGAAATTCCTTGAAAAGAATTTTCAAGAGCCACATAGTCTTCTACAATCCAAGACCATTTATCTATGGTGTTTCTTTGGTGTAATAGGTTTTCGAAAAACTGTTCAGAATTTGGTTCTGAGTTTAAGAAGCGTTGGTAACTATCTGAATTTAAAAAACGATTGTCTGCTAAGTCAGTGACATTGCTTTGCCATAAATAAAACCCATTTAAGCCTTTCCAAATAAAATGATTCACTTCTAAGTTTTCGGAAGGAGCAACTTTTATTTTTTCACAGGAAGTTGCTATTAATATTGTGAGTAGGAGGAATGCGGTACTTTTTGTCATTTTAATTGGTGTTGGGTAAATCTTGTTTGATGCTAAAGCCAAAATCAAAAATTCTTTGTGTGTTTAAGGAATTGTATAAAAAATCAAAATTATTCGGATTGCAATTGGGAGTTGAAATGGCTCCTGTATTTATAAAGTTGATTACCCTATTTAATAAAGGATCGGAAGTTTCTCCAAGTACGCCTAAATTTAAAATGTTTTCCAAATCACAAATAACCATCTCGGGAGAAAAACCATCTGCAAACGTTTCGTCATTATTATTGATCAGCTCTACTACGATTGGTTTTACATTCACCGTATGATTGGGGTTTATGTCAATAAAATTATAATCAATCGAGTTGTAAAGTGCCATAGTAGCTTTGTTATTTCCATTTGTTACTTGGCTATTGATAATATGTACATTGATATAACTCCTAAGTCCGTTAATTAACAATTCGATACTAGAAGAACTCCCGTTTAAAATAATATATATGTCCGATAGGCCTATACTATTAATTGCATCAGTGTTATTTATAGTGGTCGAAAATTTAGTATGTAAAGAATCGGGTTGGTGTATTTTAAACCAAGCCTGAGCTTTGGCATTCCAGCGTTCTTTTGAAAATGGTTGATCGGTAAATTGTCCTGTTATCATGCTGGCAATATGAGTCATGTTTTCTACTGTGCTATTCCCTCCAATATTATATCTTAAGTCTAAAATTAATTGATTAACACCTTGATTTTTAAATTGTGAGAAGGCGGTATTTAAATCATTAATATAATGGGGAGAGAAATCATTATTGTATAAAAGGTACCCAATATTATTTGCGCCACTTATGATGTTTTTTGATAGTGAAACCCCAGGATGTGTATACTCGTTTTTTATCAGTTCTACTTTTCTGGCAATTGTACTTAACGGTGTTCTGATTGAGTCTTCTTCAACAATGAATCCATCAAATATGGCCATGTTTAAGGTAAGTGTGTCTGAAGGGTTATTAACTAATAAGTTTCTATAGTTGTCTCTGGTTAATTGAATGTCATTGACTCCTAAAAAAAAATCACCTCTTTTAATGGCCTTAGTGGAAGCATTTGAATTGGGTAAAATATAGTGTACATATCCTAAAACGTTTGTAAGGCTATTAGGGTCATTAATTACTCCATATTCTAGTCCATCTGTTAGAGAGGTTCTAATTTCTGTTGTGGCTACGTTTTCAAAATTTTCTAACAACACAGATTTGTTATCGGTAGTAGGGCTGTCAAACAATAAACTTGTAAATAGGTCATTGGAGCTTGAGAAATTTCTTGCATACTCATTAATCTCTAATTGACTACTGAACCTTCTGTCTGATAAATCCGGAATTTGATCTTGGTATAGGTAATAGGCATTCATTGCTTTCCATACAAAATCATTAATCTCGACATCCACAGGAATCTCATCTTCTTTTGTACAATTATATAAGGTAAAAGCAATTAATAAAAATAAAAGTATTTTAGCCAAGCTTTTCATTACTGTGATTGTTATTAGAGGTGTGTTAAAGTAACGCAATTTAAATAAATATAGTACATTTTAAAATATTGATGTAACAAAATTTATAAGTGGTCGTCGTAAAGGTGTAGAAGCAATTATAAGAAATGTTTTTTACAACTATAATTAACTAAAATCAATGAACCAATCAGACTTTTTAAAATCTGTTTTACCTTTTAAAGACAAAGTCTTTCGTTTAGCTAAGAGACTGCTTGTTTCTACTGAAGAAGCTGAAGATGCAACACAAGAATTGTATTTTAAGTTATGGAGAAATAAAGAGAAGTTAGCAAACTATAAAAATGTTGAAGCATTTGCAATGACAATGACTAAGAATTATTGTTTTGATAGATTAAAATCTAAGCAGGCATCAAACTTAACATTGGTTCATAGTAATTATAAAGAAAAAGATACCGCTCTAGAAACAAAAATAGAGCAAAGAGATAGTGTTAGCCAAGTACATGTGCTTATAGATAAGTTACCTGAGCAGCAGAAGTTAGTAATCCAATTAAGAGACATTGAAGAATACGATTTTGAAGAGATCGGTAAGATGTTAGATTTAAAACCGACAGCAGTTAGAGTAGCATTATCAAGAGCAAGAAAAACAATAAGAGAAGAACTAATAAAACAACACAATTATGGAATTATCTAAGATAGAACAGTTGTTAGAGAAATATCTAAACGCAGAAACAAGCTTGCAAGAAGAAGCAACATTAAAAAACTATTTTTCAACCGGTGATGTTGCGCCACATTTGCAAGAGTACGAATCGATGTTTGGTTATTTTGCCATAAGTAGAGCAGAAACATCTGCCAAACCAATCCAATTAAACACCAAAAAGAAGAATTGGAAATGGTTGTCAGTAGCTGCCTCTGTTGCCTTATTAGTGAGTGTGTATTTTGGAAGTAACATCATTAAAGGAGATGATGGTATGACTCTAGAACAGCAAGAACAGTATGCACAAGTTAAGGATGTCTTAAAAATGCTATCATCAAACTTAAACAAAGGAAATGAAGCAATGGCAAGTTTGTATGTATACGAAGACACCGTTAATAAAATATTTAAAACCAAGTAAAAAACAATAATAGTAAACCAAGTAAACAAAAGAAATAATGAAAAAAATAATCGTATTAATAGCCCTAGTA
>JAESTN010000182.1 GCA_016763595.1 Flavobacteriaceae bacterium
GGACCAATGACAACCTTGAATACAATTATTGCAAAGCAGTTGAAAGATTTTAAAATAGAAGTAGATAAACTAATCATCTCAAAGGATTTGAAAAAGGATGAGGCAATCTTTAATGTACTTAGAGAGTACATCAAGGCTTCAAAGAAAATTCGTTTTGAAGGAAATGGCTATGGAGCTGAATGGGAAAAAGAAGCTGTAAAAAGGGGTTTAAGTAATCATAAAACAACACCTGAAGCTTTAAAAGCAAAGATTTCTAAAAAATCAATTGCACTTTTTGAAGAAATGGGGGTAATGAGTAAGGTAGAGGTACAGGCCCGTCATGAAATTGAATTAGAAGAATACATGTTGCGTATTCAAATTGAAGGAAGGGTATTGGGAGATATCGCAAGGAATCATGTGATTCCGACAGCTGTAAAATATCAAAATACATTAATAGAAAATGTAAGTGGATTGAAGAATATCTTTGGTGAAGACTTTAAAAAACTAGCCAAAGAACAAATTGATTTGATTAAAAAAATATCTTCTCACATCGCAGGAATTAATTCTAAAGTAGAAGAAATGACAGATGCCCGAAGAAAAGCAAACAAATTGAAAGGTCAGAAATCTGCAGATGCATATTGTAATATAGTAAAACCTTATTTTGATGAAATTAGATATCACTGTGATAAGTTAGAAATGATGGTTGATGATGAATTATGGCCTTTAGCAAAATATAGAGAGTTGTTATTTACACGTTAAATTAGAAGAGTAGCAACAAAAAAGTAGTTATTGCGAGAGTAACGAAGCAATCTTTGAAATTTGAGTTGCTTGTTTACAGATTACTTCAAAATTAAAATTTTTCGTAATGACGTTGCTTAATTTTTTTTAGAATGAAAATTGAAAAACTAACACAAAAACACTGGAAAGAAGTAGCGAAAATCTATCAAGATGGCATTGATACTAAGAATGCTACTTTTAGAACTCAAGTTCCTACTTGGAAAGATTGGAATAAAGCACATCATCAACATACAAGATTTGTGCTATTAGAAAACGAGGTGGTTTTAGGTTGGTGTGCAATTAGTCTCGTATCAAAAAGAGAAGCATATAAAGGAGTCGCAGAAGTGAGTGTATATGTTTCTTTACAGTCTCTTGAGAAAGGAATTGGAAATAAATTAATACGAGCACTTATAACATCTTCCGAAGAAAATGGAATTTGGACACTGTATTCTAGTCTGTTCCCAGAAAACAAAGGGAGTATTAGACTACATGTAAAGAATGATTTTAGAAAAATTGGATTTAGAGAGAAAATTGCACAACAAGACGGGATTTGGAGAGATACTGTTTTGTATGAGCGAAGAAGTAAAAAGTATCAATAAAATTGAATATTTGCCGTTTTTAGAGTAATTTCGCGGCAACAAAAACAACAACACAACAACATGAGTCAAGAAATTTCTAAACGATATGCACAACGTGGTGTTTCTGCATCCAAAGAAGATGTTCACAATGCGATTAAGAATATTGATAAAGGATTATTCCCAAAAGCTTTCTGTAAAATTGTTCCAGATTACTTAACAAATGATGAGGAGTATTGTTTGATTATGCATGCAGATGGAGCAGGAACAAAATCGTCATTGGCATATATGTATTGGAAAGAAACAGGAGATATTTCTGTTTGGAAAGGAATTGCTCAAGATGCGTTGATTATGAATATTGATGATTTATTATGTGTTGGTGCAACAGATAATATCATGTTGTCTTCTACAATAGGACGTAATAAAAGTAAAATTCCTGGTGAAGTCTTATCCGCAATTATTAACGGAACTGAAGAGTTGATTGAAGACCTAAAAGGTTTTGGAGTCACAATTCATTCTACTGGTGGTGAAACTGCCGATGTTGGTGATTTAGTTCGTACAATTATTGTAGATTCTACAGTAACTGCACGTATGAAGCGTACAGATGTTATTGATAATGCAAATATTAAAGCGGGTGATGTGATTGTTGGTTTAGCGTCTTTTGGACAAGCAACCTACGAAACTGAGTATAATGGCGGAATGGGATCTAACGGATTGACATCTGCAAGACACGATGTTTTTGATAATTATTTAGCAAGCAAATATCCTGAGAGTTTTGATGCAGCAGTACCTGCGGATTTAGTGTATTCTGGAAAAGCAAAATTAACAGATGCTGTAGAGAATTCTCCAATTGATGCGGGGAAATTAGTATTGTCTCCAACAAGAACTTATGCGCCAATTATCAAAGAGATTTTATCAAAGTATAATTCAGAGACTATTCACGGAATGATTCATTGTTCTGGAGGAGCCCAAACAAAAATTTTGCACTTTGTAGATGAATTACATATTGTAAAAGACAATCTATTTCCAATTCCACCTTTATTTAAATTGATCCAAGAACAATCCAAGACAGATTGGAAAGAAATGTATCAAGTATTTAACTGCGGACATAGAATGGAAATTTATGTATCTCCAGAAACTGGAGAGGACATTATCGCTATTTCAAAATCATACAATGTAAATGCGCAGATTGTTGGTCGCGTAGAAGCATCTAAAACTAAGAAGTTGACAATTACAAGTGAGTTTGGAATATTTAAGTATTAAAGAAAAGTATAACATATATAAAAAGCCTCAGTTTTAACTGAGGCTTTTTTTTTTGCTAATCACAAACATTCTTGTGAAGTTTTACTTTCTCTAGCATTTCCCAAGTTTTATGTTTAAACCCTTTAGGTGAGAATTTAAATAATAGTACTGTTCTTTTTTTCTTTTTACAATAATGACTTTCTATTTTTACGTTTAGAATAAGCTGTTCGTTGGTCGCAAAACGATCAAATATTTTTACTTTTCCTATATAGAATGTTGTAGAATTAGTTTTTTCAATTTTAGTGACTGTTGCAGAAGTATAGTGTTCGTTTTTACTGTCATCCATATCAATATTATTTAAGCTATTAAAGTATTTCACTAAATCTAAGTCCAATTCTT
Organism: Flavobacteriaceae bacterium; assembly: GCA_016763595.1. GTDB lineage: Bacteria > Bacteroidota > Bacteroidia > Flavobacteriales > Flavobacteriaceae > Polaribacter. The sequence continues at coordinate 2,973 of JAESTN010000182.1, forward strand.
TTTCTGTAATTTTTCTATGTACATTGATTTTCCAAGCATATGTATATGACCAAAAGTTTTTGTGCTTTGGGTTTATCCAGCCTTTAGGCGGAAATCTAACTTCTCCGACCCCTATGTAATTCATGTTTCTTGCAGGGAAACGAAGTGCTTCTTGACCCCATGTGGAACCTAGTTTTATTAAATTAAACTCATTTTTTTGTCCGAAAGTAAAAATTGAACAAATTAGTAACGTGAAAATTAATAGTGTTTTTTTCATAGTATTATAATTTTAAGAGTACTTCAAAACCGATAGCATCAGAAATGGCACCATCTTTAAATTTACTTTTATAATTAACATTCCAATCTCTTCTGTCAATTTTAAATCGAGTGGTCATTTGTTTTTTGTCATAATTAAACACAGATCTAAACCGAATCGTTTTTTTTATTCCTTTTAAGATAAAAACGGCTTTCATGCTAGCATGAGTTTTATCCGTGTATTCAACGCTCGTAATTATTAATTTAGCAAATGGGTGCTTTTTAGTATCAAAAAAATCTGATTCTTTTAAATGCATGACTAAACTTTCCTTTCCTTTTTTTGTTTTAATATCAGTGTTTGTTATAGAATTCATGTCTATTGTAAATTCTCCACCAGTAATTACCTCTCCAGTTTTAATAAAATGTCCTCCGGTAAATTGGATGAATCCATCGTGTCCTCCAAAATAGAAGGTGTATTCTCCAATCCATTTAATAGAACTTTTTGTAATGTTAATATTCAGTTTTTCTTGTGCATTACAAATAGTTGTGAAATAGGCAATACAGATAATGGCAATAATAATTTTTCTCATGATGTTTTTATTTTTGTGTAAAACTATATTGAGTGTAAATGAAAAGTGTCAAAAAAATGTAAAAGAACTGTCAACAGATGTAAAAAGTCATATAATTGTATGTTATTTACAGCAATTATGAACAACAAAAAGATTTATGTATATACTGGCTTGATCGTTCTTTTTTTTCTGCTTGGATAGCTACTGATTCAAATAAGAAAAATGAAGACTTTTCTGAAATAGTAAAAATTGCTTTACGAGATGTTGGACATCAATTATTGCTTTCTAATTCTGATGCTACCTCTTTAGTGTTGCCAATAATTGAATTAGAAAAATTCAAGTACAAATTGTCATTTAAAAATCAACTTTCTTTTGAGCCTAACAACTTGGTTTCTGAAGTTACCAATAGTTTTCAAAAAGCAGGACTCCCTAATTATTATAGGGTCGAAGTCGTACAATGTTCTGACGGTGAAATTGCATACAGTTATCAAATGAGTGACACAGAAGAGAATACTATTATTCCGTGTGCTGGAAGATTTTTGGCGAACAATTGTTATGCAATCGAAATAAATTTCACCAATAAAAAAGCACCGTTTTTTGAGAAGCAGTTATTATTGCTTGCATTGCTATGTAGTTTGGTCATTTTCTTATTGGATTATTTGTATGCTGCAAGGAAAGAAGTAGATGACTCTGTAAATAATACAAAACCAATGAAATTGGGTCTCTTTCAGTTTTATCCAGAACAAAATAAATTAGTAAAACAAGCTGTAGAAATTAGTCTGTCTAAAAAAGAATGTGAGCTGTTGGCTATTTTTGTGGACAATCCTAATCAAATAATTAAACGAGATGAACTCACCAAAAAAGTGTGGGAAGACCATGGTGTTTTTGTAGGGAGAAGTTTGGATACCTATATTTCTAAGTTGCGTAAAAAATTAAAAGATGATGACACTATTAAATTAACCAATATTCACGGAGTGGGGTATAAGTTGGAGTTAAATCAAAACAAGACATAAAAAAAACTCACTAGGTACTAGTGAGCTCATATTTGAAAATTTAATTTTTCTTTTTTCGTTTAGTAGATCCTTTTTTTCTAGGATAATACTCCCAGAAAATATCGATAATCTGCCATTTCCCATCAGTATTGATTAAAGTTACATATTCCATCCATTTCATATTTGTGTAACCAGTAGTTAATTTCGCGCTAGCAGTTTTATTAAAGATCACGATGTCTTTTACCTTGTTTTGTTGTTTGGAAATCGGAAAAGCCTTTTTCTTTCCCATTATTTCTTTTAATTTACTTGCAGGTAAATTTTTATTGATCTGTCCATTCGGATTCAGTCCACGTTTAGAAAGTCTTGGGTGCAAGACAGCATTCATTGCCTCAAAGTTATTTTCAAAGAAATTTTCGATATAAGTCAATACGGCTTTTTCTACTGCTTTCTCCTTTTGTTGTGCTTGTATACTTGTTGTAGAAATA
>JAESTN010000183.1 GCA_016763595.1 Flavobacteriaceae bacterium
ATAATTTCTGGAGTGTTAATTTATTTTTTACTTAATACAAATTTATAATGGAGTTTTTTACACTATTTGATATATCTGAAAATGAAATGTTACCCTATTTTCTCTTAAGTTTTTTATTGTTTTATGTTGGTGTTTCACAATATGAAATCTACACTAAGAAAAAAAGGGTACGGGAGAATTTTTCCAGATCACTTTATAGGATGCGAATTGCATTTACTTCTATGTTGGTATTATGGATATATGCTTTCCTTTTTTAAAATACATCTAAACATTTTGCCTGTTAAAAAAAATGAAGAGCCTTAGAGGTAGTAGTTCTCGTATAAGAATAAAAGAGGTGTCCTTTTGATTAAAAGAAGAAGAAATTAAAAAGGAGGAAGCAGGCTTTCATAGAAGGTTTTTTATTAGGAGTTCTTGTGTATGGTTCGTACACATCTTTAATCGCTTCCTCCTTACTTTTATGTATTAGAATTAGAGGCGTTAAGGTGTCTAAATAGTTAACAAATGCTAATTGTTAAATCTAAATTGTGAGAAATGAAAATTATAAAGTTTAAGTTTTGTTGCCCATTTTGTGCGTGCAAAATTTATCAAAGGGTAAAAAGGGGGACACTCTTAAGAAAGTTTTGTTTTTTTAAAACAAAAAAGTATCGCTGTAGCTTTTGTAAAATTAATTTTACTTCGTGGTTTTTACAAGGGGACCAGTTTGTAGTCTTAAAGAAAAGAAAAGGGCAGGAAAAATAAAATGAGTTTTACTGTATGCCAGAGACATCATAAAAACAGTGTGCTAAATCTTAGAGAACTGTTGTCTTTCCCTTGTGTCCTGTTGGGTAAATACAGCTCGGGCATCTTAAAACGAGAAAAATTGCTCAAGCTAAAATACTTGGCAATTTTTATCTCATTTAATCTGTACTCTTTAGCTGTGCTAAATCGTGGAGACGCCGGGAATGACTGTCGTCTTTCCCTTGCATCCCGTTGGGTAAATACAATGACATTGAACTAAATAGTTCAAAAGGCTAAAAACAAAAAACCTGCTCAAGTGAGACTTGGCAGATTTCTTTATTTTAACCCTTGCAGGTCATTGTGCTAAATCGTGGAGACGCCGGGAATGACTGTCGTCTTTCCCTTGTGTCCAGTTGGGTAAATACAGCTCACTGTTCTTTCAGAACAGACATCTTAAAACGAGAAAAATTGCTCAAGCTAAAATACTTGGCAATTTTTATCTCATTTAATCTGTACTCTTTAGCTGTGCTAAATCGTGGAGACGCCGGGAATCGAACCCGGGTCCAAACAAGCGGCCAAAAGGCTTTCTACATACTTAGTTTTTACTTAATTTTCGTCGAATAACTGATTAAAAACAATCCACTAAACGCTTATCTTCTTTAGTTTCAAAATCGTGTTGAAGCACCAAGATTTCTATGTTTATTTTTACGATGTCCAAAAAAGAAACGCCATAAACCAAGGCTTTTCGTGGACATAAAGCATGCACACCTAGTGTGCCGAGGCTAAAACCGTACTGTAATTCGGGTTATTAAGCTGCTAAAGCGTAGTTATCTTCGCCGTTTAAAAAGTGTGAAATAAGTTTTACGAGTCTTGATCTCATTCCTCGGTATGCTTACATTCTAACGCGTCTCGCTGTCAAAACCAGTCGTCCCCATAATGAAATAGTAAAATTAATTTTACGGAATTGAATGTATTCCAAATTTGATTTTGGAACTCTTCAATAATACCTCATTGTTAGAGGTGCAAATTTAATAATAAAAATGATAATTATAAGGTTTGTGCATCATTATAAAATGGAATATCTTCGAGCAAAATTTATAGGACTATAGAATATGAAGTTTGGAATTATCAAAGAGCGCAAAAATCCACCAGATAAGAGAGTTGTATTCTCTCCTAAAAAGCTAGAAGAATTTAAAAACACGTACCCAGAAGCTATTATTAAAGTAGAAAGTTCTGAGGTTCGAATATTTTCTAATGCTGAGTATGAGAAGGTTGGAGTAGCTGTTGTAGATGATATTTCTGAATGTGATGTATTAATTGGTGTTAAGGAAGTTCCATTGGATGCTTTGATTCCAAATAAAAAGTATTTTTTCTTTTCTCATACCATCAAAAAAGCAGATTACAATAGAAAATTATTGCAAGAAGTTTTAAAGAAAAATATTGTGTTGTATGATCATGAAACCATCATGAAAGAGAATGGAGCGCGTTTGATTGGTTTTGGACGTTATGCAGGGATTGTTGGTGCTTACAATGGTTTTAGAGCTTTTGGATTGAAAAATGAAACATTTAGTTTGTCAAAAGCAGAAAAATTGGCAGATCAAAAAGCATTGATTGCTGAGTTGAACACAATTGAGCTACCGAACATTAAAATTTTATTGACAGGAACCGGTAAGGTTGCTTTGGGTGCAAAAGAAATGTTGGATGCCATGAATATCAAAAGAGTTTCTATAGCATCGTATTTAAATGACGCATTTGATGAAGCAGTATATTGTTTGTTAGATGTATTGGATTATAACAAACGAATTGATGGACAAATTTTGCCTAGAAGAGATTTTTATACCTATCCAGAAAATTATACCTCTAACTTTATGCGTTTTGCAAAAGTAACTGACTTTTTTATTGCTGGACATTTCTTTGGCGATGGATCTCCATTTTTGTTTACTAGAGAAGATGTGAAATCTAAAGATTTTAACATTAGATATGTAGCAGATGTTTCTTGTGATATCGATGGACCCGTTGCAACAACAATAAGACCATCTACAATTGCAGACCCAATTTATGGGTATCATGCCGCTACTGAATCAGAAATTGATTTTATGGACAAAGATGCTATTGTTGTAATGGCTGTTGATAATTTACCAAGCGAATTGCCACGTGATGCAAGTGAAGGTTTCGGAGAATTATTTTTAGAGCATGTAATACCCGCTTTTTACAATGATGATAAAGATGGAATCTTATCAAGAGCAAAAATGACAAATAGCGATGGGACCTTGGCAGATCGGTATGCCTATCTGCAAGATTACGTTGACGGAAAAGAGTAGTTTCAGTTATCAATGAATATTTATTTAAGACCTAACTATTGCAAGACAAACAATTTTTAATAGATACTGCCCATATGAAAATGCCTTTTGGTAAATTCAAAGGATATTTTTTAAACAACTTGCCAGAGTATTATATAGTGTGGTATAAAAACAAAGGTTTTCCAAAAGGAAAGTTAGGGCAAATGATGGGATTGGTTTATGAGCTTCAACTAAATGGATTGGAAGGTATTCTAAAAGAGATTAGAAAACGAGGGTAATTTTAAAGACAAAATTTTATTCCAAAATTGTGAAGCTTATTTTCGGGTGAATTGGGGAACATCCAAGACTCAAGAACTGATCTATGATTTCCCCAGATATAACTTTCAATATTAAAATAGATTCCAATTTTTTTTGAAATAAAATACGTAATACCTACTCCTGTATTTAATGTTCTGTACACAGTAGAGAATCCAGCATCTCTATTTTGAGAATAGAGATAGTTGCTTTTAGTTTCTTTATTAATAGCCATACCAACGCTTAAATTAGCTCTAAAGTTTTCAATAACTTTAAACTCCCATTTTATATTAAGAGGAAATGAAATCACTTCGCCAGAAAATTTAAGTTCGTAGTCTGTAACTCCACTTTTAAAATATTTGATACGGCCAGTGAAGCTCCAATTTTTGTGAAAATAAAACTCACCAAAGATCCCGATTTGAGAAGACTTGGCTGTGGTTGAAAGAATTTCGTTAGTACCCACTTCAATTCCTAAAAACCATTTTTTTGTTGGGTTCACGACATCACTGATTTGGGCTGATATAGTTATAGATGATGTTAAAAAAAGGAAAAATAAAATGTATACTGTTCTCATGTTTTTTAGTATTAATGAGGTTTTTTCATCATGTTTTTTCCTGTTAAGAAACCGACTCTTATATTAAAGCTAAATAACTGATCTCTATTTCCAACCATGTTTCCTAATCGTATTGGTTCATAGGCACCCGAGTTGGATTGTGAGCCTACGAAATAATGAAATCCAAATGAAGTGTCTATTGATATTTTCCGTTGCAATATCCATTGATTTCCGTATTGAATTCCAAAATGAAAAATACTGTGTTTTACAGCTTGATTCGTGTTGTTGTACGTGTAATTATAGGCAATTGTGCCTGTGCTAAAACCAATTACTGGGGCAAAATAGGGGCCATGAAGAATATGCTTTGGTCTGTATTCTTTTTTACTGAAGAATGACTTCGTTTTTAATCGATAATGTAGGTCCAGCCCAAATCCACTTCTTCCTTTTTCAAATTCTGGTTTGGACCCTAAGCCATAAAGTTTAAGTTCTGTCATAAGAGATTGTCCTGGATTGATCGCTTTTTCGTATGCAAAAGCTAAGGTGTTTCCGCTAAATGCCGAAAAATTTATCATGATGTTTTGGGTTTTGTCATCTGCAAAGTAATACGGGTTTTTTTCTGGGTCTTTTACGTCTAGCCCCTTGTTTCCGTATGCAAATGCTACATTGGCAACCAGCACTTTGTCTATTGTGTGCGTAACTTTATTTGGATCATTAAAAAAGATATATTTGATGTTGTTCTTGGTCACTTTCTTAATAATAACCTCCATTTTTTTTCCATCTTTTTTAATGATAATATCTTGAGAAAATGAATTAATATATGCGATACAGCATACTAAAAGGGTACAAATTTTTGTTTTCATAGTTTTTTTGGTTTGTTTAAAGAAACACTCTAGTTTTTGGCTAGAATGTTTCTGTAGAGTTTATTCTCCGTAGCAATCTATCTTTAATTTTTTAAAAGAACTTTGAAATTCAAAGTTAATGATTAAATTTTTTTATTTAATATTTATTATTTTTTCTAAAGCTTTAAGGTGTTTTTTAAATTCGTCTCTTCCCAGTTGTGTAGTATAATATTTTGTAT
>JAESTN010000184.1 GCA_016763595.1 Flavobacteriaceae bacterium
AAAGAATTTTGTGATCCTAGAATTCAGGTTATCAAGAAAACAATAGAAGAAGTTTTTGATATTGATATTCACAACCACTCACTTTATTTTTACGGAACAAAAAAAAAAACTAAACAAAACTAACAACACACATACACACAACTAATGGCAGTAGATTTATTACTAGGATTGCAATGGGGAGACGAAGGTAAAGGGAAAATTGTAGACGTTCTTACTTCTAATTACGACATCATTGCAAGATTTCAAGGTGGTCCAAATGCAGGACATACACTAGAATTTGATGGAATTAAACATGTTTTAAGAACAATTCCTTCAGGGATTTTTCATAAAAAATCTATCAATGTAATTGGAAACGGAGTTGTAATTGATCCAGTAGTTTTTGTACAAGAACTTGACGGATTGGATAAATTTGATATCGATTATAAATCGAAGTTAATCATCTCTAGAAAAGCACATGTTATTTTACCTACACACCGCTTGTTAGATGCAGCTTCTGAAGCTTCTAAAGGAAAAGCGAAAATTGGTTCTACACTAAAAGGAATTGGCCCAACATACATGGACAAAACCGGTAGAAACGGAATTAGAATTGGTGATTTAGAATTGGCTAATTGGAAAGAAAAATACAGAAAACTTGCCGATAAACATGAAGGAATGATTGGCTTTTATAAGGTTGATATTCAGTATGATTTACCAGAAATGGAAGCAGAATTTTTTGCTGCCGTTGAGCGTTTAAAAGAATTGCAATTTATAGATAGTGAAGAATATTTAAACCAAGCATTAAAAGCTGGTAAAACCATATTAGCAGAAGGAGCTCAAGGATCTTTATTAGATATTGACTTTGGAACTTATCCATTTGTTACGTCATCTAACACAACAGCATCAGGAGCTTGTACCGGCTTAGGGATTGCTCCAAATAAAATTAAAGAAGTTTACGGAATTTTCAAGGCATATACTACTCGTGTAGGTTCTGGACCATTTCCTACTGAATTATTTGATGAAGTTGGATTAGAAATGGCTAAAATTGGTCGTGAATTTGGTGCGGTTACTGGAAGACCAAGACGTTGTGGTTGGTTAGATTTAGTGGCGCTTAAATATGCGTGTCAAGTAAATGGAGTAACCCAATTAATGATGATGAAAGGAGATGTACTTTCTGGGTTTGAGAGCTTAGAAGTATGTACAGCATACAAATATAAAGGAGAAACAATTACACACTTCCCGTATAATATTGAGCCAGAAAACATCAGTCCAATCTATACAAAATTCGCATGTTGGAAAGGAGATTTAACTCAAATGACTGATGAAAGTCAATTTCCAAAAGAGTTGAACGAATACATCGCATTCTTAGAAAAAGAATTAGAGATTCCAATTAAAGTTGTTTCTGTTGGACCAGATAGAAAACAAACAATACACAGATAGATAAAATTAATTTTTTATTCATAAAAAAAGCATCCTTTAAATTTTTAAAGGATGCTTTTTAGTTGTTTCAAATTGTATTTTTTAGGCCTTTCTTTTTAGTTTTTAAATAATCACGACTTCCACTCGGCTAAAATCTCATTGGCAAAACCAGTACACTGAGCAACCGTTTCTTTAATATGCTCAATCGTTGTTTTTGGGTTGATTAAACACATTCTTAGTACCACTTGGTTTTGTAAAATTGTAGTTACCAGTAAGGCTTCTTTAGAGGCTACTACTCTAGCAGAAATTTCTTGATTTAAGCGATCCAATTCTTTTTCCGTTAAGTCTAAACCTAATGGATTGTATCTAAAGTTTATGACAGCTAATGTTGCCGGAGAAACTACTTCCCAGCTTTTACTTTTACGCAACAAGTCTTCGGTTTCTTCTGCTAAATCGATATTGTAGGTAACCGCTTTTTTAAAGGCATCCAAACCATAGGTTTTAATAGACATGTAAAATTTTAAGGCTCTAAACCTTCTTGTTAATTGAATTCCGTAATCGTAAAAATTAATTTCAGATTCATTTCCTTCAATATCTCTTAAATATTCTGGTTTTTCAGAAAAAGTATTGCTCAACCAAGAAGAATCTTTTACCAATAAACATCCAATCTCATAGGGTTGAAAAAACCATTTATGCGGATCTACTGTTAAAGAATCTGCACGTTCAATTCCTCGTAATGTTTTGGCTCCTTTTTTTGATAATATTGCTGCACCTCCATAAGCACCATCAACGTGCATCCACAAGTTTTCTTTTTCACAAATATCTGCAATGCTATCTAAATCATCTACAGTACCTGTATTTGTTGTTCCTGCAGAAGCAATAATACAAAAAGGTTGATTTCCTTCTAAGCGATCTTTGGCAATTGCATTCTTTAACTTATTAAATCCGATTTTAAATTCTAAATCTGTCGGAATTATTCTGATTTGTTCTTTCTTAAACCCCAGCACACGAATCGCTTTTATATTTGAAGAATGTGCTTGATCTGATAAATAAATAATCGCTTTAGAAAAATCATCACCACATTTAATTCTTCTTGCAGTTACCAAGGCTGTTAAATTGGCCATAGAACCACCGCTTGTAAAAATCCCACCTCCTTTTTGCACCGGGAAATTAAACATTTTCAACAACCAATTCATTGTCACAATTTCCAACTCAGCAGCAGCAGGAGAAACAATCCATCCACCAGAAAAAATATTAAAACCTGTAGCCAATGTGTCTGCCAATGTACTAATATAGTTACTTGGCCCTGGAACAAAAGAATATGATTTTGGGTGTGTGGTTAAATTACTATGTGGAATCACATTCTCCATTACAAAGTCTAAAACTTCATCGGCAGGCATTGGTTTATCTGGAGCTTCTTGCAAAAAAATAGTATCCATTTCCTTCCTAGATGCTGAAGAAACAGGGCTTTTAGACTCAATTGTATCAAAGTGTTCTACTAGGATATCAATAATTTTATATCCATACGCTTTCATTTCTTCTTTAGACAAATCAAATGGTGATTTCATTGTATTTATTTTTATGCAAAAATACGCCATCTAAAATTCTTTTTTATGATTTAAGTCATAATTTTTGGTTGAAATATAGCGCAACTTTGTACTGAATTTAAAACTATTACAAATGAATAACACACCTATAAAAACAGTAGCTGATGCAGTAACTGAAAACATTAAAACTGCGCATATATTTAAAAAACACGGAATTGATTTTTGCTGTGGTGGTGGAATTTCAATAGAAAAAGCCTGTGAAAAGAACAACGTA
>JAESTN010000185.1 GCA_016763595.1 Flavobacteriaceae bacterium
AAGCAGAAGCTAATTCTGCAATCGACAAAATAGAAGATCCAATCAAAATGACGGAACAAGGAATTCGTGATATGAAAAGTGATCTAGATAAAAGCTTAGAGGGGTTGGCTCAGGTTAAAGCGATGGCTATTAGAAGTAAAAATGACTCAGAAGAGTTTTTGGCGAAGTCTGAAGAGTACCAGAAAAAAGCGATGTTGATACTTAAAAAGGCGCAAAACGGAGACATTACAAGTAGTGAGTCTGATAGATTGGCGAAAGAAGCTTTGATTAAGAAGGAAGACAATGCACAACAATATACACGCAGTAAAGAAGAGGTTGATACGTTTGATGTTTCTGTAGCTAAACTTGAGAAAAATGTTCAAGAAATAAAACAAAGCATCAGCAATTGGGAAAATGAATTAAAAACGTTAAAAGCGCGTGTAAAAGTAGCTTCAGCAACTAAAAACGTAAACAAACAAATGACTGAAATTGATAGTTCAAGTACGGTATCTATGTTGGAGCGCATGAAAGATAAAGTACATCAAGAAGAAGCGTTGGCCGAAGCATATGGAGAAATTTCAAATGCTTCAACATCGATTGATACTGAATTAAATGAAGCAATTGATTTGAAGAATACAACTGCCGAAGATGATTTGGCAAAATTAAAAGAACAATTAGGATTAAACGAAACTAAAGAATCATAACCATTGGAAAATCTAACCGAAATACTATTTTCTCAGGTCAATATTATATTGACTGTACTTCTTATGCTTCTGGTGCTCTATTGGTTGGTAACGATGATTTCTGGTATCGACTTCGATTTAGATATTGATGTAGACATTGACGTTGATATTGATGCTGACGTTGATATTGATGTTGACGGTGGAATTGAGGGAGGAAATATGGATTTCCAAGATATTTCTAGCACAGAAGTCAATAAAGATGATATTATAGGGAAAAGACAAAAAAAATTAAAATGGTGGCAAATTGTCTTAATCTATTTCAATTTTGTTGGACTTCCATTCATGTTTACATTTACGTGTTGGATTTTTATCTGGTGGTTTAGCACTGTAACAACAACAGTACTTACACATTCATATAATAATAGTTTAGGTTTTATCATATTTCTTGGAGCAATTTTACCTTCCTTAATTTTAACGAAGGTATTTACAACTCCATTTAAAAAATTCTTTTCAAACTTGAATAAAGATGGTGATAAGCCAGCGGATTTTATAGGACGAATTGCAGAATCACAATCTACAATTTTAGATGATAAAATGGGAACTGCGGTGGTGGTAATTGACGGAGTTTCAATGACTATTTACATCAAATCATTAACCAAAGAAAAAATTAGTTACCAACAAAAAATATTAATCATTAAACAATCAACAGACAAAAATTATTATTTAGTTCAAAATTATAACAATTAACCAAAAATAACTTAAAAAAGATATGTTAGACTCATTATTACCTATTATCGGAATTGGCATCGGCTTACTACTATTTTTAGTCGTAGTTTACTTCGCGATCATTGCAATGTTTTACAAAAAAATACCTCAAGGAAAAGCCTTAGTACGAACAGGTTTTAAAGGGGTAAAAGTAGCGACAGACAGAGGTTTGTATGTTGTTCCTGTTTTCCATAAAGTAGAAATTATGGATATTTCTGTAAAGAAAATTCAAATTGAACGTTTAGGAGGAGACGGACTAGTATGTAAAGACAATATGCGTGCTGATATCAAAGTAGCCTTTTTTGTACGTGTAAATAATGAAGTAGAATTCATTAAAAAAGTAGCACAAACTATTGGATGTCAAAGAGCTTCTGACAAAGGTACATTAGAAGATTTATTTGAAGCAAAATTCTCAGAAGCATTAAAAACAGTAGGAAAAAAATTCGAATTCATTCAATTATATGAAGCTCGTAGAGAGTTTAGAGATGAGATTGTAGATATCATTGGTACTGATTTAAATGGATATACATTAGAAGATTGTGCGATTGATTATTTGGAACAAACACCTGTTTCGTTTTTAAAGCCCGATAATATTCTAGACGCAGAAGGAATTAAAAAAATTACAGAATTGACCGCTATTCAGAATGTTAAATCGAATCTTATCATGCGTGATGAACAAAAAACAATTCGAAAACAAGATGTTGAAGCTCGTGAAGCAATCTTAGAATTAAACAAGCAATTAGCAGAAAAAGAAGCGCAGCAAGAACGTGAAATTGCAAATATAAATTCGAGAGAAACTGCAGAAACATTAAAAGTATCTGAAGAAGAACGTTTGAAATCAGAAACGGCAAGAATTGCTACTGAAGAAAAATTACAAGTTGCAGAAGAAAACAAACAGCGTTTAGTAATTGTTGCAGAAAAGAACAAGCTACGTACTGAAGCTGTAGAAACAGAACGTGTTGAAAAAGATAGAATGCTAGAAGTAACAGAACGTGAAAGAATCGTAACCTTAGCTCAAATCGAAAAAGAAAAGGCTGTTGAGATTGAAAAGAAAAACATTCAAGATGTAATTAGAGACAGAGTAGTTTTAGAGAAAGGTGTGGTTGAAGAGCAAGAAAACATGAAAGATATTCAGGCTTTTAAAACTGCCGACAGATCAAAGCAAGTGAAGATTACAGATGCTGAAGCGGATGCAGAAGAATCTTTAATTAGAGTAACCAAAGCAGCAGAAGCACAGAAACAATCTGCAATTCATAAAGCAGAAGAAATTAATATTGAAGCACAAGCTCAAAAAGAAGCAAGTGTGAAAGAAGCAGAAGCACGTAAGATCTTAGCAGAAGCACAAGCGAAAGAAGAAGCCATTGTGGGTATGTCTGAAGCGCAAGTAATGCACGCAAAAGCAGATGCAAATGAACGTCAAGGAATCGTTGAAGCGATTATTATTGAGAAAAAAGCACAGGCAGAAGCAACAGGAATTGAGGCAAAAGCTTCCGCAATTAAGGTTGAAGGTCTTGCTGAAGCAGAAGTAATCAAAGAAAAAGCATTTGCGGATGCTGCTGGTATTGAAGAAAAGGCAGAAGCAATGAAGAAACTAGACGGTGTTGGTAAAGACCATGAAGAGTTTAAATTGAAATTGGAAAAAGAATTACAAGTTGACTTGGCAGAAATTAATGTTCATAAAGAAATTGCCGATGCAAGAGCCGAAATATTGGGTACCGCTTTAGAAAACTCTAATATTGATATTGTCGGTGGCGAATCTATGTTCTTTGATCAAATTGTTGGGCAAATTACCAAAGCAAAAGGTGTTGATAGATTGGTGAAACACTCAACCAATATTCAAGAAATTAAAGATAGTATTTTGGGTAGCGATGATGTGAAAGGAAATCTTTTGGAAAAAATAAAAGGATTTGCTGAAAAATACAACATCTCTTCTGAAGATATCAAGAACTTAACAATTGCCAATTTGTTAATTAACTTAAAGCAAAGAACAAGTGACGCTGATGAGAATAGTTTGTTCTCAAGCTTATTGAATTTATCTAAAGGTTTAGGTTTATCTGATAAGAAAATAGGACAAATTTAATTCCTAACATTCTATAAAATTTTGTCATTCTGAACGTAGTGAAGAAAGTAGATCATCTAGTTACTAAGATTCTTCGTTGCACTCAGAATGACTATCCAAACAGCTATTATTTCTATGATATGTTTTACCTAAACAAACTTAAACTAAATGGATTATACTACTTTTGATAGTATACATACGTAACTGTTTGTAGGTCGTCATTTTTTTAAATGATAGTTTTATTTATGATCTAAAGTCTCATAATTTAAGTTTCAAAAAGGTTTTTTAACCGATTACAGTTTTAAAAAATGCAAGAAGAAAATACATCTCAATCAACTATAGTTTTAGAAGGCGATACATATGAAATTATTCAGAATCGTTTACAAAAACAAAAAAACGAGTTACAAACACGTCTTTCGAAGTTAAATACAGCACGTACTGATATTTTTGGAAGTGTAGAAACAAAACTAATTGCCAATAATAGAATAAACACAGAAAACAACTGTATTGCAAGAGATATAGTGACCATTGGTACGTCTTGCTTGTTTGGTTATAATGTGCATTTTGGGTTGCGTACCGAAATAAAATTAGAAGATGTTTTTAGTAATTATTCTTATGAAGATGATCATTTTGTTGCCAAATCATTAGATCTAATTAATGATGATGTTTTTAAATCTGATTTTTTAAATCTGTATAAATATTATAGAAATGTTATTTTTTCTAAGTTTTCAATTCTTGGAAATTATCTTCACATGGTCTTTCAGCTGAGTGAAAGTGTTACAGATATCAAAACTTTTAAATGGTTGATAAATGAAAACTCACTGAGTTACGTAGATAACCGAAGTGAGCATGAACTTAAGTTTCCGACACAACATGATTTTAACTGGATTGAAGTTTCCCGTGAGATGCATCGCTACGGGAAGCATTCGCATATTTCAATTTTAGATAAAATTTTTGTCGAAACCATTGGTGGTGATTTAACGATCAAGATTGAAAATAATAC
>JAESTN010000186.1 GCA_016763595.1 Flavobacteriaceae bacterium
TACAAGCAGTAAATACTAATGAGAAAATCAAGCAAACTTTTAATACATTTTTCATCTTTTATTTTTTTAACACATTTAATACAAATGTAGCAATTTAAACAAGAAAACAATGCTTAACATATGTTAATCGCGCTATAAATCATTACCTTCACACCTTCTAAAGCAGCACTATTATGAGTTCAAATATAAAGATAGAATTAACTAAAAATTCTAAAATTGATACGGTAGATTTCAATAACTTACCTTTTGGAAGTATTCTTTCTGATCACATGTTTGTGTGTGATTTTAAAGACGGTAAGTGGCAAAACTCAACCATTCAACCCTATGCTCCAATTCAACTAGATCCTTCTGCTAAGATTTTCCATTATGGACAATCTATTTTCGAAGGAATGAAAGCCTATAAAGACACTGACAATAATACGTTATTATTTAGACCTTTAGACAACCACAAACGATTAAATAAATCTGCTGAAAGACTGGTAATCCCTCAAGTTCCTGAAGATATTTTCATGAACGGATTGAAGAAATTATTAGAAATTGACAATGCTTGGGTTCCAACCAATGAAGGAAGCTCTTTATATATCAGACCTTTTATTTTTGCTTCTGGAAATGGATTTCACGCTTCTCCAGCAGATGAATATAAATTAATTATTTGTACAGCACCTTCTGGAGCTTATTTCTCTGGAAAAATAAAAGTTTTAATTGAAGAAAAGTATGCACGTGCTGCAAATGGTGGCGTTGGATTTGCAAAAGCTGGAGGTAATTATGCTGCTCAATTTTACCCAACACAATTAGCTGTAGAGAGAGGCTATCAACAAGTAATCTGGACAGACGACAACACACACGAATATATTGAAGAAGCCGGTGCAATGAATATTTTTATACGCATCAACGATACCTTAATTACAAGTCCAACCTCTGACAGGATTTTAGATGGAATTACTCGTAAAAGTATTTTGCAGATTGCAAGTGATGAGAATATTGCAATTGAAGAGCGTAAAATTACAGTAACTGAAGTTGTTGCTGCTGCTAAAGACGGAAGTTTGAAAGAAATGTTCGGAACAGGAACTGCTGCTGTTATTTCTCCAATTTCTGGATTTGGTTATAAAAATGAAGATTTTGATTTACCAGAATTTGACAATACGTTCGCTTCTTTATTAAAAAAACGCATCACTGATATTCAAACAAACAAAGTAGAAGATCCTTATGGATGGAGAATGATTATATCATAAACCAATAATAACTTATATTAAAAAAGCACCAACAATTGTTGGTGCTTTTTTAATATTTCGGTTTTTAATTCTGTAATACTCCTTCTAAACTTTCAATAATTACAGTGTAAAACCCTTCAAAAACCTGAGTCATTTCTGCTTCTGCTTCTGGTGCAGAATCAAATTCACAACCCCAAGTGATTTTTGTTTTAGTTTCATCAATTGCTTCAACTTTTACGGTACTCACATAGCGAGTTATTGGAAAAGGTCCTTTATTTATTTCATATTCAAATTCCATGTTATTTTCATCAACCTTATTTAATGTTTCATAAATAGCGGCTCCATCTGGCATATAACAGATCCGTGTTGCACCTACTCCTTCTCCTGTTGTTTCTGAACTTGCTATTGGCGAAAATTCTTCAATTCCTCTAAAAGACGATAATTTATTCCATGCATCTCTTGCAGACACATTAATTGTTTTGTTTACGACTACTTCTGACATGATTTTAATTTTTTAAGTTATTGATACCCCAAATTTAGAAGTACTTGAAGCAGGAATAAAAAATAGCGTTCAGATATAAACTATTCAATAAAAGAAAGCTGCTCATCAATAAACGCACGAAGCTCTTCTTTTGGGTGAATTTTATACAAAATACTCATAGAAAAAATGACGCCTAATAAGAACTCAGCATACGAATCTTTCTTTTCTGGATATTTAATCTGCCCCAATCCAATAGCTTTATCCAAGACTACTTTATAACTATTGGTGAGCGTAGTAAAATAACGTTGGTAGACATCCGTAATTTCTTGATTGGCATTTCGCATTTCAACAACAGTGTTTACCATCAGACAACTTTTGGGAAATGTTTTATCTAGTAATGCGTCAATCAAGCTATAAAAGAAATCTTTTAACGAGTCTAACCCTTCTGTAGTTTCTCTCAATTGTTTTAAAAAAGGATCTGAATAGTTTGACGTATAATACCCTAACGCCCCCATAAACAACATGTCTTTTGTAAACTTGTTATAAATAACAGAAGTACTTACATCTAAATGGATTGCCAGCTCTTTTGCATTCACACCTTTAAATCCTTGTGTCCAAAAAAGCGCCTGGGCTTTTTCTACCAATTGATCGTATGATTGATTAAGAACTTGTGGCATAATTAAATTTTTTATTAAGGATTACCTTTATTCCGTTTGCAATATGATGTTGTTTCTGTTTCTCGGAATGAATCAAACAAAAACTCATTGATGTACAAAACAACCCTACCAAATGCCTTGCATAAAAATCTGGATTGTTTTTCGTGTCGTCTTCCATTAATAATCGTTCAATTAAATTCGATTCTAAACTTGATAAATACTCTCTAATTAATTCTTTTATTTTTGGATCTTCATCAGCCAGTTCAGTTCCTATATGAATATAAAAACAGCCTTGATGCTTTTCTTTACCTTGTAAAAACGACACATAAAACTCTTGTAAAACAGCTGCTAGATTCCCTTTCTTTTTTAGAATTTCAAACTTAGACTTTCCATATCTTTTTTGATATAGTTTTAATGCATTGTATAAAATACCTTCTTTATTTTGAAACTCATGATACAATGAAAATCGATTTACACCTGTAATTTCAACAATCTCTTGAATAGAAGTTCCTCTAAATCCTTTTTCCCAGAATATCGGAATGCATTTTTCTAAAACACTGTTTGTATTGTACTCTTTATATCTCATAACTTTAGCGCCTCCTCTAATTTAAGAAAAAAACTACAGTTTTCATTTTAATCGTTTAGTTGATGATTTTTTGTAGCTTTCAATTTTTAAATCATCAACCATGAAACTGAAACTATTTTTCTTTCTTTTCGCTTTTACAATAGTAAGCTGCACTCCAAAAAAAGAAGCGACTGTTACCACAGAAATTCCAAAACCAAATCAATACATTACCATTTTAGGAACTGCACAAGATGGAGGATTCCCTCATATTGGTTGCCAGAAAGAATGCTGTGCTAATTATTATAGGGGTACGTATAAAAAGCAAAAAGTAGTTTCATTAGGCTTGGTCGATGTAGAGCATACACAGAAGTGGATTTTTGAAGCCACTCCAGACATGTCTACACAATTGGCAGATTTAGAGCAGCATCATTTAAAAACAGCAACTATTATTGATGGTGTTTTTCTAACACATGCACATATTGGACACTATACAGGTTTAATGTATTTTGGAAGAGAAGCTTTAGGCAAACAAGGCACAAAAGTATATGCAATGCCAACCATGAAATCGTTCTTAGAAACCAATGGCCCATGGAGTCAATTAATAAGCATTAAAAACATCGAAATCCACTCATTACAAAATGACTCCACTATTGTTTTAAACTCACATTTAAAAGTAACTCCTTTTTTAATTCCACATAGAGATGAATTCTCTGAAACGGTTGGTTATAAAATTTCTGGCTCTAAAAAAACAGCTTTGTTTATTCCTGATATTGACAAATGGCATACATGGAAAAAGAGTATTATTGAAGAGGTAAAAAAGGTTGATTATGCCTTTTTAGATGCAACCTTTTTTAATCAAAAGGAAGTAAAAAGAGCAATGACAGAAGTACCTCATCCATTTATTGAAGAGACTATTGCTTTGTTTAAAGACGAATCGATAGAAACAAAAAACAAAGTGATCTTTATTCATTTTAACCATACAAATCCAGCTTTACAAAAAAATAGCAAAGAAAAAAAACAGGTTGAAAAACTAGGTTTCAGATTTGCTTTTGAAGGTCAAAATTACGAACTGTAATTAAATTTCAATGGATAAAACAACAGAGTTACTAGTGGTCTTAGGTGCTCCAAACTCCGTTTCAGGAGAACTAAGCACAATTTCAATCTCAAGATTAAAGTATTGTCTACAGCATTTTAACAAACAAAAACGCATCTTATGTACTGGTGGATTCGGAACTCATTTTAACACCACAAAGATTCCACATGCAACCTATGCAAAAGAGTATTTATTAGAACATGGTATTTCAACAGCTTCATTTTTAGCATCAGCACTTTCTTCAAACACCGTTGAAGACGCGGTAAAAACAAAATCCATAATCTCAAAACTAGACAACATAAAACTCCTCATTATTTCATCTGATTACCATATAAAAAGAGTGGAATACATTTTTAACAAGATCTTAAAAGAGTACTCTAAAACATATATTGGAGTCGCCAGTAATTTAGATGCTAAAACATTAGCTGTTCTCAATCAGCATGAAAAAGAATCGTTAGAAAGCATGGTGAAAAAAGGGCTTTATTATTAGCGATTTTGATTATAATACTTCTGATGAATCAAAGAAATACAACTCTTCAATAACAAAACAACATTTTGATTTTATGGAAATAACTTCAGAACAAATTTCTGCACCTGGAGTTGACCAAAACAGAGATTAAACACCTGACTGACAGATGGCTTTCAAATAAATATTCATAAAACAGCCTACATCTACTGTAAACACTAAGGTTATAAAAATGTTAAATTTAAAAACAAGCAAAATAAGAACTTCTAAACAAGCTTACATTTGCCTTCTTAATCTTTTTTATTACAAGAATAATATCAAATAAAAACGGTTCAGAAGTTATTCACAATACAACAAATTCCTTGAAAAATAAATTTAGACAGCACATTGAAAAAACCACCTCTTTGACAGATGAAGAGTTTGATTTTGTTTTCTCACATTTTAAAAGGAAGCAGATTGATAAAAAACAATGTATCATAAAAAAAGGAAAACCTGTAGAAAATGTGTACTGGGTTCTAAAAGGCTTGATGAAAGCATCATATCTTGATCTAAATGGCAAACAACACATAATACAGTTTGCAATGGAAGACTGGTGGATTACAGATTACCAAGCATTTATCAATAAAGAAAAGGCTACAATTGATGTTAGTTGCTTAGAAACTTCAGAAGTCTTAGTCCTTAGTTTTTCTGACCGAGAAAAAATGTGTTCAGAAAGCCAAAAAATGGCTAATTTTTTCAGAATTAAATCAAATGCTTCAAATGCCGCTCTACAAAAAAGAGTCCTAACGTTACTTAGTTCTAATTCAGAAGAAAGATATAATGAATTATTATCAGAACACCCTAAACTTCTGCAACGGGTACCTAAACATTTAATAGCTTCCTATTTGGGACTAAGTAGAGAAACCCTAAGCAGATTAAGCGTAAAAAAAAGAATAGATGTTAAAATATAATTTGTGATATAGATCAATTTTTGACTTGATAAATTTCATCAATTTTGGCTGAAATAAAAAATCCTTGAAAGATGAACACATATTACATTCTAACCTACAAAACCAAGCCAAATTTTAACACAATAAAAAAACCATATCAAGCAGAACATTTGCGCATCATGCAAGAGCATTACAAAAAAAATACGTTGATAATGGCTGGAGCCGTTTTAAACCCATCAGATGGAGGAATGCTTATTTTTAAAGGAGATGATCCAAGTGTTGCAGAAAATTTCGCAAATAACGACCCTTATGTTACCAACGGAATTATTGAAAAGTGGTTTGTTAGAGCTTGGCAGGTTGTTATAGGATCCTAAAACAACAACAGCAATAAACTTACCCAAAACACAATTTTAAATCATTTTGCTTGCAACAATTCAATAACACCGTCGTCGTTAATTAAATAAAACAATTTATGAGAAAAATACTGCTACTATTTAGCCTACTTCCCTTTTTGTCAACTGCACAGAATTCAAATACAGCATCTTTTGTGAAAAATGAGCTTATTATTATTGAAAGCAACCCTTCTAAGGGTTTTAATAATTCGTATATCTTATTTATCCCTAAAGGAGTACAAAAAAACAAATTGACACGCTTATTAGTTGAACCTAACAATACAGGAAAAGTAACGGACTCTATCTCTATCCATAAAAAATATGCGATCGGATTGGCTTCTGAAAGTTCTATTGGGAATAATATTTCTACGGAGCTAAAAATCCCTTTATTAGTCCCTATTTTCCCTAGACCGGCTGCGAAACCTCTAGTATATACACATGCCTTAGACAGGGATGTTATTTTTGAAAAGACTAATAGATTAAAAAGATTAGACTTGCAATTAATTGCAATGATTAAAGATGCGAGAAATCAATTAAAAGATAGAAATGTTTTGGTGCATGATAAAATTTTCATGAACGGATTTTCTGCCTCGGCTACTTTTACAAATCGATTTCTGTTTATTCACCCAGAAATTGTAGCTGCTGCTGCCATGGGAGGATTCAATGGAGAATTAATGCTTCCATTAAAAAAGTATAAAAATAAGGAATTCGATTATCCATTGGGAATCAATGATTTTGAAAAAATATTTGATAAAAAATTCAATCAAAAAAACTATCAAAACATTCCACAATACATATATATGGGCGCCTTGGACAACAACGATGCTGTGCAATTTGACGATGCTTACAATGAGCATGAACGCACTATTATTAACACAACCCTTGGCCATAAAGTACAAGAAAGATATAAAAAATGTCAACGTATTTATACTGAAAATGCTATTTCTGTAAAGTTTCAGACTTATGAAAAGGTTGGACATTGGACAACATCAAAAGTAAACCTTGATGTGATTTTGTTCTTCTTAAAAGAATTAAAAAAGAACAATTAATTTGTCTAAAAACATTCTAATCACTAAAGATGTAGTCAGTTCTAGCGAAAAGGGAATATTCTAAATAAAAGCGCTATCAAAAGTTAAATATTTAGAAATCCGACTTCAAGAAGACTTAGAAACAAATAAAATAATTTAAATAACAGCATGAAAAAAAACTACATTATCCTTTCCCTTTTAATCGTATCTCAAACAATTAAGGCACAAACTATAAACATCCCCGATGTCAATTTTAAAAATGCGTTGCTTTACACATTGTCTGTAGACACTACTGGAGACGGCGTATTCAACTCAAGTATAGATACCAATAGTGACAATAAAATACAAGTTAGCGAAGCAGAAGCTGCACTAGGACTTGATGTTGGAGTCTTTAATATTTCTTCTTTAGAAGGAATTTCCTATTTTAAAAATATTGAAATATTGTATTGTGATTATAATAAGTTAACAAGTTTGGATATTTCTAAAAACACAAAACTTAAATATTTAGAATGCACTGTAAATCAATTAACAAGTTTAGACATCTCAAAAAACACAAGTATTGAAGAACTATACTTTCCTTCAAACGGATTAACAAGTATAGATGTTTCAAAACATCCTAATCTTAAAATTTTAGAATGTGCCTATAACGAGTTAACTTCTTTGGACGTTTCTCAAAACCCAAAACTCACATCCTTATTAACTTATAGAAATAAACTAACCAGCTTAAACCTTAAAAATGGAAATAATACCATTTTAACATCCTTTTCTGTAAAATACAATTCAGATTTAACATGTATAAAAGTAGATGATGTTGATAGTGCTATGAACAACAGTAGCTGGATTAAAGACAGTACTGCAAGTTACAGTGAAAGCTGCGGGGTTCTGGGGACTGATGATTTTGAAAATGGCCTGCAAATAATATGCTACCCAAACCCTGTAAAAAACATTTTACGTATTAAAACCTCTAATGCTATTGAAATAAACTCAATCAAAGTATACAATACCTTAGGAAACCTAGTCATAGTGGAAAAATCACATTTTAAACAACTTGATCTAACCAATTTAAGTCAAGGAGTCTTTTTTGTAGTTATTAAAACCGCTAACAATAGTTTTACTAAGAGAATCGTAAAGGAGTAGCCAAGAACACATGATCAAAAAAAATATTTTAATAGCCTTATCTGCTCTATTGTTAATCAATTGCTCAAGTGACGATGAAATAATAGATCCATTACCAGAAGACACTACTGAAACAATTTATACAGTCCCCGTTGTGATTCATATTATACATTCTGGTGAAGCTATTGGAACCGGCTACAATCTATCAAACGAGCGAATCATTGAGCAACTAAAGA
>JAESTN010000187.1 GCA_016763595.1 Flavobacteriaceae bacterium
AGTTTATTAACTTTACTGTCAAAATTTGAGAAACCAAAAATTTTAATTGATGACAAAAATTAAGTACTTCCTTTTAGCATTTGTTTGCTTAACATTAACCAGCTGTAAAACAGAAAAACACGAATTCCCCATTGACAAAAGATACTGGGATATTAACGACTATCACAATGCGATTCTTGAATTAAGATTTGGTTATGACGACGATGAAAAGAAACCAACTTTTGACAACCCTAAAAAAAGAATAGTTATTGAAAAACTTACTGATGAACAAAACTTTAAAATCATATTAAACGACAAAGAATTAGGATTAAAACACCGTAACAATGTCGCAACCGAATTCTTCAATAAATGGAAAGATATGCACGTTATTTATCAAGCAACTGATCGTAAAGACCAATATCTTTATGACAAAGAAATGTTGGCTGTTTGGCAGTATGGTCTGAGTTTACAACTTGTTTATTTTCAGTTAGGAAATGACCAAATAAAAGAAAGTGCAGATGATCCAAATGCTTCATCAGTTAAGAGCACTATTAATTCAAATATTGAAACGCTGATTAGTAATTATACTATTTATTTAGATGAAATTAATAATGAAAATGCATTTACGGAAGAAGGGAAAACAAAGTACACAAAAGGAATTAATACCTATTTTTTAAAATTGATAGCACTTTATCCTGATGCTAATTATAATGGAATGAAAAAGAAAGCGGAATTGATGTTAAAAAAGAGTCAATCTAATAAAATAAAATCGTCTCTAAAAAAATTAATTGAGTTAATCGATTCAAAGAATTAATACCTGCAACACAAATCATAAACAAACACTTTATACAACAAACTGTAACAATTATAAAAACTTGTGGTCATTATTCCAAAATGAATTCGACGCTGTGTAAATCAAAAAATATAGCGCTTTTTACATGTTGTTTCATATACAAAATCACCAAGTAAAACTTATAATTTAAATGCAAGGAGTAAACAAAAAAGACATTGTTCAAAAAATTTTCCATTTTCCTTTAACAAAAATAATCATCGGACTTGTTATTTGCGGAGCTGTAGCAGGAGTTGGGCACGTTTTAATCCAGAAGATAGTAGATCTAACAAGCCTAGGTGAAGACCTAAAAAACTTAATTGTAGGAATCTTTGTCTCTACTCTTGTTATTCTAGCCTATATCAATTTATTCAAGTTTTATGAAAAAAGAAAGGTTACAGAGTTTTCAAAGAAAGGCATCATCAAAAACTTAACTTTTGGTATTGTTTTAGGTACCATCTTACAAGCATTGACAATTTTAGTGATCTACTTGAAAGGTGGTTACTCTATTGAATCTATTAACTCAATTCTATTTATAATTCCACCATTAACAATGGGGATTACTTCTGCTATTGTTGAAGAAATATTCTTAAGAGGGATCATCTTTAGAATCACAGAAGAAAAACTTGGCAGCTACATCGCTTTACTTATTTCTGCGCTAATTTTTGGAGCATTGCATATGTCCAATCCAAACAGTTCTATAAGTGCCGGAATAGGGCTTGCTATTCAGGCAGGACTATTACTTGCTGCCGCATATATGTATGCAAGAAATTTATGGTTTCCAATTGCAATTCACTTTGCTTGGAATTTTACACAATCTGCTATTTTTGGAGCAACTGTTTCTGGAAATACAATTTCAAAGACATTAATTACCTCTAAAATAGAAGGAGAACAATGGTACACAGGTGGCCTTTTTGGTCCGGAAGGCTCTATACAAGCAACCATTTTCTGTCTCACTGCAACAGTCATCCTTCTAATTTTAAGCCATAAAGAAAAGAAAATTATAAAACCATACTGGAAAAAATGAAATACCAAATAGACAAGGTATCTAAAAAGGAATACACAGAAGTAGTTGCTGTTTGGGAAGCTTCTGTAAGAGCAACACATTATTTTTTATCCGAAGAAGACATTCAATATTTTAAACCCCTTATTCTAAACACCTATTTAGATGCTGTGGAATTATCATGCATTAGAGATTGTGAAAATAAAATTATTGGTTTTTTAGGAGTTGCCGATCAGCGTTTAGAAATGCTCTTTATTCATCCAGATTGCAGAGGTCAAAGAATAGGCAAAACCTTACTAATATATGCCATAGATACATTAAACGTCACCAAAGTAGACGTAAATGAACAAAATAAACAGGCTGTAGGTTTTTATACATATTTCGGATTTGAAACCATTGGTCGTTCTGAATTAGATGCTACAGGAAAACCATATCCAATAGTACATATGACATTCGCTAAAAAAGCATAACGAAATTCGTTTCTCTTTTTCAGTTAAAACCGATTATCTCCATCGAGTAAATTTCCAATCCCCCCTAAAACACTACCTTCACCTCTATCACCACTACCAGTTTGTGGTGCCATTGCCAATACTCTACCTGCCAATCTGCTAAATGGTAATGATTGTATAAATACGGTTCCCGGACCTTGTAGTTTTGCAAAGAACAATCCTTCACCTCCAAAAATTGAATTTTTAATTCCGCCAACAAACTCTATATCGTAATCTATTGTTTGTGTAAACCCAACAATACAACCTGTATCAACTCTTAAAATTTCTCCTGCTTGCAATACTTTTTTAGACATGGTTCCACCAGCATGTACAAATCCCATACCGTCTCCTTCTATTTTAGGGAATAGATGACAAAACACTAAAATGTTACAAAAATTAACCTTTTGCTTTAATACTCCATTCATACATAAATTGAGAAACCAAATCTCCATTTGCATCAAATCCTTCTGCTTTTAAATGTATGACTTGCCCTTCTCCAGTAGCTATCGATTTTTGAATGGTTTCTTTAATCAGTTTTCCATCATTACATACAAATATAATTGTACCTGTCGCTTTTTTGGTAAACTTTCCTTCTTGGCGGGTTACCAACATGGATATTTTTCGATTCGTTTTTTTTATTTCTTGCATTACTAAGATTCCACTCGCAAATTCAGAAGCCATTCCTTGAACAGCCCAATACAAAGAATTAAATGGGTTTTGATTGATCCATCGATGTCTCACTTTTACCTCCGCTTTTTCATCAGAAATTGACAGTACTCTAACTCCGCAAAAATAGGCAGATGGTAGTTTATAGAGCATAAATAAGTTAATCTTACGAGGTGTGATTTTCATTTTTTACGATTTTATTAGCGAAACAAACAAATGAAATGTTAAAATTTACAATCAATAAAAAACATAACATAAACTCCCAAATCCCTTTATCAACAAGCAATGTAGCTATAAAATATCAATAATCAAAACAATCGCAAATGTTAAATTATAAAAAAATATAGTACTTTGTTTTGCATAGTACCTTTTTTTATCCATATATTTGCATAGTCAAGTATTATATAAAAATTACAACAATGAGTAAAAATAACGAAAACACCAATGCTTTTTTAATTCACATATCTGCTTTTTCTGGATATTTAATTCCTTTCGGAAGTATTATCGTTCCATTAGTATTATGGCAAACAATGAAAGATAGAAGTCGTTTTTTGGATCAGCAAGGAAAAGAAGCTGTAAACTTTAATATCAGTTACGCTTTATATATTTTCATTTTAGGCTTATCAATAATTCCATTTGCTTTTAGCTCATTTTTTAGTCATATGAGTCATTACAATGATTTTGATTTCAGTTTTAATTTTAGCGATGGAAGTGGGCTATTTGGATTTCTTGGAATTGGAGCATTAATTACACTTATAGGTTTATTAAAAATTGCTTTGATCATTATTGCAGCAATGAAATCTAAAGAAGGAGAGGATTACAAATACCCTCTTACCATAAAATTTATTAAATAACAGGTATAAAACTCTTTATATGAAGATAGAAAATACAAAAGCACAAATGAGAAAAGGAGTTTTAGAATTCTGCATCATGTCCATATTAAAACATGGAGATGCTTATACATCTGAAATTCTAGAGACCTTAAAAAGTGCAGAAATGATTGTAGTAGAGGGCACTATATACCCCTTACTAACACGATTAAAAAACGCTGGACTATTGACCTACCGCTGGGAAGAATCTACTTCTGGACCACCAAGAAAATATTATGTATTAACAGAAAATGGAGCAATGTTCTCTAAAGAACTAGATAAAACCTGGGGAAACCTAGTGGCAGCAGTAAACCAAATAACAAGTAAAAAAACAACATAATGAATAAGACAATAAACATAAATTTAGGAGGACTCTTTTTCCATATAGATGAAATTGCTTTTCAAAAACTAAGAAGATATTTAGATTCAATTTCTAGATCGTTAAGTGATGATCCTCAAGGAAAAAATGAAAT
>JAESTN010000188.1 GCA_016763595.1 Flavobacteriaceae bacterium
TCCAATTACATCTAGCAATTCGTGCCCTAGGTTTTCTAATTGTGAGTTGTTGTTTGCTTCATTAATAATGTTTTGAACAACAGGATCTTTACTTTGTGCCGATATCGTTGAGATCGATATTAAAAACAGCACAAAAATTTGAAGAACATTTTTCATTTTTGTAATATTTAGTTAGTTGAATGTTAATTTACTACCTGTAAATATAGTAAGTAGCTTCTTAAATATTTGTTAAAGTTTACCCAAAGGAAGGATGAAAATTTTCAGAGATTCACAAAAAAAAGCGCATCAATTTGATGCGCTTTTAAATTATATGAACTCGTATTTCTATGCGTGTTTACCTTTTTCCCATCCTGTTTTACCAAGATATTGTTCTCCAGATTCAACGGCTCCATCTTCAATAGATGTCCCCATAGAATCGTTCCAACGGTTTAAATATCCAAAGAGTGAAATAACGCCTAACATCTCCACAATTTCTCCTTCGTCCCAATATTTGTACAATGCTGTTTTTATTGCTTCATCAACTGAATTGGGTATTATGGATGCTGCTAAAGAAAAATCCAATGCTGCACGTTCTGCATCAGAAAATGCTGCATGGGTTTTATATTCCCAAATATTATCTAACTGCTCTTGCTCTGCTCCATAACGTTCTGCTGCTCTAATGGCATGTGCCTGGCAATATCTACAGCCTGTTGCATTACTAGAAACCCAAGCAATCATTCTTTTTAACGCAGAGGTTACACGACCTTCATTTGCCATTACCGCTTTATTTAAATTGATAAACGCTTTAGAAATGGCGGGTCTGCGTTGCATGGTTAATACTGAATTTGGGCAAAACCCCAAGGTTTCATTAAAGAATTCTGCTAATTCTTTGGTGTCATTATCATGATCGGCAGAAAGAGGTGTTACTAATGGCATATCTTTTAAAATTTTTATTCCCTCAAATATATCTATTTTTATAAATTTATCTTTTATATCTAACTTAAATTCTATGAAACTTACTTTACACGCGTATACACTGGTTCTAAAACACACCTTCACAATCTCTAGAGAGTCGAGAAACTCGCAAGATTCTTTGGTTGTAGAATTGTCTGATGGGAAACATAGTGGTTTTGGAGAAACAACTACCAATCCCTATTACCAAATAACGATGGAAAGTTTAAACGAGGTTATTACAGGTAATGAAGCAGCTATTTGCTCTCTTTCTACTGAAACTCCAGAAGAATTTTGGAAAAAATTATTTCCACTTTTTAAAGAGAATTTATTTGCCTTATGCGCTTTAGATATTGCCTACACTGATTTGTATGCCAAAAGGAAAAATAAAAAATTAGTTGATTACTGGGGATTAGATATTACTAAAAACCCGATGACCGATTATACGATTGGGATAGATACTGTTGCTAACATGGTGGCTAAAATGAAAGAACTGCCGTGGCCAATTTATAAAATTAAACTAGGAACTAAGAATGACATTGAAATTGTAACGGAATTAAGAAAACATACGGATGCCGTTTTTAGAATTGATGCCAATTGTGGTTGGACCGCAGATGAAGCGATTGAAAACTCTTATAAATTAAAAGAACTAGGTGTAGAGTTTTTAGAGCAGCCTTTACCAGCTGATGATATAGAAGGTGCTAAAAAATTATATAAAAACTCTGCCCTTCCTATTATTGCAGATGAAAGCTGTATTGTAGAAAGTGATGTTGAGAAATGTGTAGGTTTATTTCATGGAGTAAATGTAAAACTATCAAAATGTGGTGGTGTTACTCCTGGAAAAAGAATGTTAGAAAAGGCAGCATCTTTGGGTTTAAAAACTATGGTGGGTTGCATGACAGAATCTACTGTTGGTATTTCTGCAATTGCTCATTTATTGCCCCTTTTAGATTATGTAGATATGGATGGCGGCTTGTTATTAAAAGAAGATATCGCTACAGGTATTACCATTAAAAATGGGGTAATTTCTTATGCAGAAACTAACGGAACTGGTGTTGCTTTATTATAGTTATGCAATTAGAAACGAGTCCAAATACAACAGCAATTATAGAAGGCAAAGAATACCTGTTCTTTAGCGGAACTTCTTATTTAGGGGTTTCGATGTTACCAGAATTTCAAGAATTGATTTTTAAAAGCATTAAAAAATGGGGAATCTCTTATGGGAGTTCTCGCAATGCCAATTTAAAACTAGACATCTATCAAAAGGGAGAAAACTACTTAGGTGATTTTTTAAATTATGAGGATGCTGTAACCGTTTCATCTGGAACTTTGGCAAGTCAATTTGCACTGAGATCCTTAGATACTTTTGTTGATGATTTTTATCACATGCCTAAAACGCATCCATCTATATTACCAGATAGATCTAGCCCTGTTTTTGTAGGTTTTACACTAAACAGTTCTTTAAAAGAAGTAAAAAACAAAACTATTTGTATTGTAGCTGATGGGATTGCTGCTTTAGAAACACAGCCATTTTTATTTAATTTTTTACAAGAAATTTCTTCTACAAATACTATTTATTTACTGATTGATGAATCGCATAGTTTAGGTATTTTAGGCAAGAATGGAAATGGAATTTCAACGACTATTCTTAGCACTAAGAATCTTAAAATTATTACCGTTTCCTCTTTAGGAAAGGCTTTTGGTATTAATGGTGGTGTTATTGCTGGAGCCACTGATTTTATCAATTCAGTAAAAAAAGACCCGTTGTTTATTGGAAGCGCCGGAATGACCCCTGCTTTTTTAGAAAGCTTTATGCAAAGTCAACAAATCTATGCTAGACAACAAGAAAAACTGAAAGAGAATATTGCATTTGTTTCTACTAAATTGTCGCATTTAAAAGAGGTGTCAATGTCAAATAACTACCCAGTTTTCTTCTTTAAAGACGGTAAAATTGCTGACTATTTATATCAAAAAAATATTCTAATCACTAGCTTTTATTATCCTGCAACTCCTCAAAAAATAAACAGAATTGTTATAAATGCGAATCACACAAAAGAGCAATTAGAAAAGCTTGTTGAAAATTTAATTGCATTTAGCCAGATATAGCTGCATAAAATGGGTAAATTTGTATGCAGGTTTATGCAACGCTATTGACATAGACGCTATTAAATAAGAATAACTACACTACTAAAATACATATAAAATGGCTACAAATACTGTAACTACCAATTGGAAAAAAAACATGCAATTTGAATCGGATAACCCGAGTGGACATTCATTAACGATGTATGATGCTTCTGCAGATAATGGAGATGCAAAAGGGTTTGGGCCAAAAGCATTGATGTTATCTTCTCTTGCTGGTTGTTCTGGTTTAGATATCGATTCTTTATTGAAGAAAATGAGAGCTGAAGTAGATGATTTTAATATTGTTGTTACTGGTGAATTAACAGAAGAGCATCCAAAGTTTTACCATAAGGTAAAGGTAGATTACCACTTTTATGGGACTGGTTTAAAAGAGGATAAAATTACCAAAGCTGTAAACTTATCAGTAGATACCTATTGTGGTGTGATGGAAATGTTTAGGCAGTTTGCTACTATTACCACTGAAATTCATTTACATGAAAAATAACTAAATCTAAAATAAATTCAGCCTGAATTGCTATGCGTTGGACGATAAAAAACATTCCGGAAAAAGAAAAAATTGCAGCACTTGCTACCGAGTTATCGGTAGAGAAAACGATTGCTAAAATTTTATTGAACCGTGGTATTTCTAGCTTTGATGCCGCTAAGAAATACTTTAGACCTTCATTAGATGATTTACATGATCCTTTTTTGATGAAAGACATGAATGTTGCAGTTTCTCGCATCGAAAAAGCAATTGAAAACAGCGAAAATATATTGGTTTTTGGCGATTATGATGTGGATGGCACCACGGCTGTTTCGTTAGTTTCGTCCTATTTAAAAACGTATTATCCCAATGTAGCCACGTATATTCCAGATAGGTATGAAGAAGGGTATGGGGTTTCATACAAGGGCATCGATTTTGCTTCGGACAATGATTTTTCTTTAATTATTGTGTTAGATTGTGGAATTAAAGCCATTGAAAAAGTAGCCTATGCTACTAAGAAAAACATCGACTTTATTATTTGTGACCACCACAAACCGGGTGCTGAGATTCCGAAAGCTATTGCTATTTTAAATCCGAAGAGAACAGATTGCTTCTATCCTTATGATGAATTGTGTGGTTGTGGGGTTGGTTTTAAATTGATTCAGGCCTTGGCCACCAATAGAAACCAAACGATCGATGATTTACTACCGTATTTAGATTTAGTTGCAACGGCAATTGGCGCAGATATTGTACCAATGACTGGTGAAAATAGAACACTGGCCTATTTTGGGCTACAGGTAATTAATACAAACCCAAGAAATGGGTTTAAGGCGATTATTAAACAACTTCAAAAATCGGTTTTAACCATTACAGATGTGGTGTTTACGATTGCACCAAGAATTAACGCTGCGGGGCGTATGAAACACGGAAATTATGCAGTTGAATTGTTAACTGAAATGGATTTTGATACTGCGGTAACATTTGCTGCTGCCATAGAAAAAAACAATGCTGACCGAAAAGA
>JAESTN010000189.1 GCA_016763595.1 Flavobacteriaceae bacterium
AACGAATGATGAAAATAAAGCAATAAGAGAAAATGTACTGAATACAATCAAGCATATTAGAAAACATAGCCATTGTTTGAGTACGTTTAATATTGAAGGAGGAATTTATGATATTGCAACGGGCGAAGTAGAATTTATATAATAACATAAAAAAATGCCGACTCAATGAGTCGGCATTTTTATTGTTTGGGTTGCATTCTTAAGAAACGTAATTTTCTTTTGAAATGAAACTATCAATTTCAATATATTTGTTCTTCATTGTACTCAAGGCAAATGCAGCGGCAGAAACCCCAAAAACAGAATAGTCTAATGCAGGTTTTATTCCGAAAGCAACTATCATGCTTACTCCAAAAATCAACAATAAAAACCCACTAAGTTTTGCTGTCAATTCTGTTTTGAATCCAATCAATAAGCAAATAGCAAAAACAACTTCGAAGGCCGTCGCTAAGATTGCTAAAACCGGTATTATTTCTTCTGAAAACCATGGATTCATTTGTTGTGTGTAGTCTACAAATGCGCTCCAGTTTCCCCAAGCCGAGATTTCTTTGGCGTACAAACCAAATCGGTCTGCAACAGCAGATAAAAAGCCAATTGCAATTGACAATCGTAAAAATAATTTAATGTATTTAGTGTTCATTTTCTGTGACTTCATAGTTTCCTGGGGTAAATTCGAAAGACTTCATTAAGCGATTCCATGTGTTAATTTGAGCAATAGATAAGGTTAAATGACTAATTTCTTCTTTGTTAAAATATACATCCAACTCCGTAAATAATTGTGCTGCTATTGGCTCAGTATTCAATAGTGTAAGTGCATCCGTAAAAGCTAAAACTGCTTGCTCTTTTTGGGTGAAATACGGGGTGCTTTTCCAAATGCCAATTGCATGTATTCTTGTTTCAGTTTCGCCAGTGTGTTTTAACTCTTTGGCGTGCATGTCTACGCAATACGCACAGCCATTTAATATGGATGCTCTATAACGTATCAATTCTAATAGCTGCATACTTAATGGAGAGTTGTTAATATAGTTCTCGACAGTCATTACTGCATCAAACATTCCTTTTGGTACTTCGTTGTATGAAATTCGTTCCATGATTTTGTTTTTTTGTGTACTACAAAATTAGGCTTCAAAAGAACAATTTCCCTTAAGGTATCTTAAGAACGTGTTTTTTATAAGTTTTTTCTGATTTCACTTAAATATTCTGGTGTAATGTCTAAATAAGAAGCAATCATATACATGGGAACACGCTGTAGAAAATCAGGAATGTCTCTTTGCAATGTTAAGAAGCGTTCTTTGCTACTGAGTTTCATGTAAAACTCGTTTTTACGTTGAATCGCAACCAATGTATTTTCGGCAATAATTCGAAAAAGGCGTTCTAGCTTTGGGATTTCTATAAACGCTTTTTCTAAGTTGTCTTTGCTAATTGATAAAATAGTTGATTTCTCTAAGGTGTCAATTGTGAAGTTCGAAGGCGTTTCTCTAACATAGCTTTCCAAATTGGTCATCCACCAGTTTTCAATAGCAAATTGTATGATTTTATCAGTCCCTTTTTCGTTCGTGTAATGTGCTCTTAATAAGCCCTCAATTATAAAGAAATGCTGTTTGCAAACTTGATTCGTTTCTAATAGGATTTCTTTTTTTGAGTATGATTTTATTGCTAAATACTTGAAAAATGAATCCGTTTCTTCAGCAGAAAAAGGAATGTATCTGTTGATGTATGATTTTAGCTGGTTTTTTATTTTGGGTGCTGATGTCATTTATTGTTTTAACTGCCATTTCCATGCAGAGTCTAACGCTTCATCTAAGTCTTTTTCTGTTTTCCAATTCAATTCTTTATTGGCAATTGTAGTGTCTGCATATGCGGCTGTAATATCGCCTTCACGTCTACCGACAATCTTATAATTCAATGATTTCCCAGATGCTTTTTCAAAAGCTTTAATAACTTCCAATACAGAGCTGCCTGTTCCGGTACCAACATTAAAAAACTCAAAATTTGTCTTATTGTTCTTGTTGATTAAGCGTTCTAATGCGGCAATATGTGCTTTTGCTAAATCCACTACATGAATATAGTCTCTTACAGCTGTTCCGTCAATTGTTGGGTAATCATCACCAAAAACAGACAACTCTTTTCTGATTCCCATAGCGGTTTGAGTGATGAACGGAATTAAATTTTGAGGAACACCTAAAGGTAATTCGCCAATTTTAATACTCTTATGTGCGCCAATCGGATTAAAATATCTAAGCGCAATGGCATTCATATTATACGCTTTACAGCTTTCTTTGATGATCTCTTCTCCTATTTGTTTGGTGTTCCCATAAGGAGATTCTGCTGGTTTGGTTGGTGCATTTTCAGTGATAGGCAATTCGTCTGCTTGTCCGTAAACAGTACACGAAGAACTGAAAATAAAATTGTCAATATTTCTATCTTTCATTTCCTGCAAAAGATATACTAAGCTCCCTATATTGTTTTCGTAATAGTCTAAAGGTTTTGCAACACTTTCTCCAACTGCTTTAAAAGCAGCAAAATGAATGATTCCATCTACTGTATTGTTTTCGAAAAATGCATGAATATCATTTTTGACTCTTAAATCTATTTGATGAAAGGCAGGTTTGATTCCCGAAATAGCAGTAATGTTCTCTAAAACATCAATGGTTGTATTTGATAAATCATCAATAATAACAACTTCAAAACCTGAATTTTGTAATTCAACAACGGTATGAGATCCAATAAAACCTAATCCACCAGTAACTAATATTCTTTTCATTTGCTCTTTATTATTTTTTTCTGTTGTCAAATGTAATTCGCCTTGAAACACAATTACTTTTGTTTATGTGTCTTTTGACTCATTTCATATTGCTAAAATAAAAAAGCTCAGTTAAAAAACTGAGCTTTTGGTGATATTTTATCCTACAAACTGCAAGATCGTTTTCGTAATAAATTCCAGTTGATCTTCTTCCAATTCTGTATGCATTGGTAAAGAGATTACCGTATCAATCAATTGATTGGTTACCGTAAAGTCATCTTCATTATATCGTTCGTCTTTATAGGCTTTCTGAGCATGTAAAGGAACTGGGTAATAAATTGCATTCGGAATGTTATTGTCTAACAAATGTTGGTGTAGCTCGTTGCGTTTTCCGTTTGTGATCTGTAAGGTATACTGATGAAAAACATGGGTTGAAAAATCACTTGTAACTGGAGTAATAATATTTGAATTGCTAGCAAAAGCAGTTGAATAATAGTCTGCAGCTTTTCTACGAGCATCACAGTAACCATCTAACAAAGGTAGCTTTGTTTTTAAAACTGCTGCCTGAATAGAGTCTAATCGAGAATTTACTCCAACAACATCATGGTAGTAACGCTTGTACATTCCGTGATTTACGATTCCTCTTAAGGTGTGCGCTAAATCATCATCATTGGTAAAGATTGCCCCACCATCACCATAACATCCTAAATTTTTAGAAGGGAAGAATGAAGTGGTTCCAACGTTACCAATAGTTCCAGATTTTTTTGTAGTACCGTCAGAGAATTTATAATCTGCTCCAATTGCTTGCGCATTGTCTTCAATAACAAACAAGTTATGCTCGTTAGCAACTTCCATAACAGCTTCCATATTGGCGCATTGTCCAAATAAGTGTACGGGTACAATGGCTTTAGTTTTTGGAGTGATTGCTTTTTTCAACGCAGCAATATCCATGTTAAAAGTAGCCGCTTCTACATCTACTAAAACAGGCGTTAATTTTAACAATCCAATGACCTCTACAGTTGCAGCGAATGTGAAATCTGCAGTAATTACTTCATCTCCTTGCTCAAGACCTAAACCCATCATGGCAATTTGCAACGCATCCGTTCCATTTGCACATGGAATTACATGTTTTACATTTAAATATTTTTCTAAATCTGCTTGAAATTCTTTAACGTAAGGGCCGTTTATATATGCTGCTGAATTCAATACTTCGAAAATAGAAGCATCAACAGTTTCTTTGATATGTTTGTATTGACCAGGAAGGTCAACCATTTGAATTTTTTTCATGAAATGAAATTTTTTGTCTCCACAAAAATACAAATTATTCCTGTTCAAGCGAGCTCCTTTAGTATTGATTTTTCTGTTATCTTTGGTCGAATTCAAATTTATTTTCATGAAGCTTCTCAAAAAAAATGTAAAAGTTATAGGTAGTCTTATTCTGTTAGTTATTGTTGGTTTTTGGTTGTTTACCAGATCCTTGCATCCAACCTATAATGGTGAGCTTGATTTGGCTAATATTTCTGATGAAGTTACTGTGTACTATGACGAGGTTGGTGTGCCACATATCAATGCGCAAAATCAAAAAGATGCATATACAGCTTTAGGGTATGTGCATGCGCAAGATCGATTATGGCAAATGGAATTGATTCGTAGAATTGCTGCAGGTAGATTGTCTGAAATTTTCGGGAAGGATTTGGTGAAAACGGATAGATTCTTTGCTGGTTTAGGGATTGAAGAAGCCTCTGCTAAAACCATTGCAAACCTGGATAAAAACTCGGACTCATATAAACTAGCAATTGCCTATTTAGATGGAGTAAATCAGTTTATGGAAAATGGACCAACACCTGTTGAATTCTTATTGGTTGGGGTTGAGAAAGAGGTATATACTTTAAAAGATGTGTACAATGTTTTTGGGTATATGGCCTTTAGTTTTGCGGCGGCTCATAAAACAGATCCGATGTTAAATGAAGTGAAAGAAAAATTAGGGGATGCTTATTTCAATGAAATTAGTTTGTCTAATGTAGAAAATACAGAGTTGATTAAGAATGAAAAGAATCCGTTTTTAACGGCAAATGTTGCATCAGCAATTCAAGATATTTATAACCAATTGCCATTAGCACCTTTTATTGGTAGTAATTCTTGGGTGTTGGGCCCAGAAAAAACAAAGAACGGACGTGTGATTTTTGCGAATGACCCTCATATAGGATATTCACAACCTTCTGTATGGTATCAATCGCATATTAAAACTCCAGATTACGAAATGTATGGTTTTAATTTAGCGCTTTCTCCGTTTTCTTTAATGGGTCACAATCGAGAATATGCCTTTGGAATGACGATGTTTGAAAACGATGATGTGGATTTTTATTTTGAAAAAAACAATCCAAATAATCCATTGGAATACCAAACTAAAGACGGTTTTAAAAAATATGATATTATTAAAAAAACAATCAAAGTAAAAGATGCTGCTGATGTTGTAATTGAGGTAAAAATAAGTCAACATGGACCTATAATGAACGACTTGATTGAACATGTAAATGATGAAAGACCTATGGCAATTCAATGGGTTTACACCAGATTAGAGAATCAATTATTACAATTATCTCATCAAATGTCTCACGCAACATCTTTAAAAGAATTCAAAAATGCGGCAAGTAAATTACATGCTCCAGGGTTGAATATTATGTATGGAGATGCTAAAAACAATATCGCTTGGTTTGCTGCAGGGAAACTGTATAAATACAGAGAAGGGGTCAATACAAAGTTGGTTTTAGATGGCGCTTCTGGAGATGATGAAATTTTAGAGTATTTCGATTTTGAAGAAAACCCACAGGCTATAAACCCAAGCAGTAATTATGTGTATTCGGCAAACAACCAGCCAGATTCTATTAAAAATGGATTGTATCCAGGATATTATTTGCCAGAAGATAGAGCGAAACGAATTGTACGCTTGTTAAAAGATAAAAACGATTTCACAAAAGAAGATGTGGCTAAAATGATCTACGATGTAACGTCTGCAAGTACCTCAGAAAATATTCAGAATTTTATGAGTGGAATAGAAACAGCAGATTTAACAGTTAATGAAAAAACGAGCTTAGACCTGTTGTCTAATTGGAAAGGGTATTACGGAAAAAAAGAAGTTGGACCAACCATTTACAATCGTTTGGTATATGAGTTTTTAGTTGCTACGTATAAAGATGAAATGGGTAAAAGCTTTGCACAGTTTATTAATACACCTTATCAAGACAAAGCATTGGCAGAACAAATTGGGAGAGAAAATTCTGTTTGGTGGGATAATGTGTCAACTAAAAATAAAAAGGAAACTAGGAAAGAAATTATTACAAGCGCTTTTAAAAAGGCCGTTTCTTTTGTTTCGAATCAGTTAGGAAATAATGTACAAGATTGGACATGGGATAAAGTAATCTCTGTGGAGTATGGGCATGCTCTGGGTAAAATTGCTGCATTGCGTACCTATTTTAACGTAGGGCCTTTTAAAACTATTGGAGGAAATGAGGTAATTAACAATCAGATTTTTAATTTAGATAGCACTGGAATTTATAAAGTGACTGCTGGTCCTTCTACCCGTAGAATTATAGATTTTTCTGATGTGGAAAATAGCTTAGGAATTTTACCAACTGGACAATCGGGTAACGTGTTTAGTCCTCATTATGATGACCAAGCTCAAATGTATATTGATGGGAAATTTATGAAAATGAAACTCAATCAAAAAGAGATTGAAGCTTCTGAAAATGTACTTGTTTTTAAGCCTAAAAATTAAAGATGAAGAAT
Organism: Flavobacteriaceae bacterium; assembly: GCA_016763595.1. Taxonomy (GTDB): domain Bacteria; phylum Bacteroidota; class Bacteroidia; order Flavobacteriales; family Flavobacteriaceae; genus Polaribacter. Next base: position 6,527 of record JAESTN010000189.1, read on the forward strand.
GAAATTAATATTAATTCAGATGGGATTAATGTTTATGTAATTATGGAAATACGTATCCATAATGGATTGAAAGTGGTATTAGTGGGTGTAACTATTACTGTAATAGTTTTATTAGTGTTTCTTTTATCAATGTTAGATGTTAAAGAAGAACCAAAATTGATTTTTCCAATGGTAACTATCCCTCTTTTAGTATTCTATTTTTTAGTTAGATATACTCTTTGGAATTTATTTGGCAAGGAAAACCTTATTATAAACACTAAATCTATTAGTAGTAATTTTGAATATGGATGGTATAAAACGAATCTAAAAACTATCTTGATAGATAGGTTGGGTTTTGGTCAAGAATTTGTTAGAGAATTTGAATTGGTGAAATATGGAAATCTAAATTTATATAATTATGATAAATTAACGCATCTTCCAGAAGTAATTTATAGTACAAGTATAGAATTAACTTTAGATGAAATAAAAGAGATAGAAAATAAAATCTCAGAAATTTTTATTGATGAATTTAGAGAGGTAAATAAATTCACCCCTTTTTCTGAAAACTAAACCTCCTTATACACTTCGTCAAACGGAATTCTAAAACGTTCTCCATAGATCCCTTTTTCGGTTCTAATTCCACAAGAAACAATCATGTTTATTTCTGCGCCAAAAGGCAAGCCTAATAATCGCTTTACACGCCAAGTATCTGAGCCTTCCATTGGGCAGGTGTCATAGCCTATTGCTGCCATACTTGTCATAAAGTTTTGAGCCGCCAATCCAGTAGATTTGTGTGCTACTATGCGCATGTCTTTTTGACGAACTTCCCTATAGATAGGTTTAAAAAAACCAATAACAATAATTAGTAGGTATTTAAGCCAACCTAAAATCCCTAAAAAGTCTACATAGGCAAAAGGAATAATTTTGCCATAATAATTTCTGGCAACCTTTTCTCTACTACTTTGTTTTGATTTGGGATTGTTCTTCCCAAAAACAGCATCCATGTAGCTTAAATTTGCTTTTGCACGTTTTTTCCACCTGTCTTTTCTCGTTATAAAAACGACCAATTGCTGTGCCGTTTTCGCAGCATTCTGATTGAAGCAAAATGGAGCAATCTGTTCAATAATGTCTTTTGAAGTAATGTGGTAAAACTCCCACAATTGCATATTGCTGCTATTTGGAGCCAAGCTTGCTTGTTCAATACATTTTTTTACTAATGCAGTATCTATTGATTTATCTGCGTCAAAAATTCGCACTGACCGTCTATAGTTTATAGCTTCTGAAACTGTTTTTTCGTTTGTCATGGTGTTAAGAAAGGTACTTCATAAAGATTTTTAATATTTTTAATTTCCCGTTGTAGGGTGCGTATCTAACAGGAATGTCTAACCAGTTATATCGTTTGGTTACCCCTTTTTTATGACAGAAAATATCAAAGGTATGCTTACCGTGGTAACCGCCAATTCCGCTTTCTCCAACACCTCCAAAAGGCAAATTATGATTTGCAAAATGAACAGTGGTGTCATTGATTGTCCCTCCTCCAAAAGAATAATTCGCAATCATTTTTTTAGCAAAATTCCTTTTGCCTGTAAATACATACAATGCCAAAGGTTTTTCATAGTTGCTAATGACCGTGTCAATATCATCTTCTGTGTCATAAGAAATCACGGGAGAAATAGGTCCAAATATTTCACCTTTCATTACTTCGCTATCTAAACTAGGCTCATCAATTAATGTAGGTGAAATGTAATTGTCTTCTCTGTTTGTTTTTCCTCCAATGAGAATTTTCTCATTTTCTAACATGATTGCCAAACGATCAAAATTGCGTTGATTTACAATTCTTGGATAGTCTTTTGAATTTTCAGGATTGTTGCCATACGCTTTGGTAACTTCTTTTTGATAACATGCTACAAATTGATCTTTAACTGAAGAATGAATCAATAGATAATCTGGTGCAATACATGTTTGACCACCATTGATCAATTTCCCCCAAACGATTCTTTTTGCAGCCAATTTAATATTTGCAGTTTCATCTATAATACAAGGGTTTTTTCCACCTAGTTCTAAGGTCACCGGAGTTAAAAATTGTGCCGCTGCTTTTGCAACTACTTTTCCAACAGTAACACTTCCTGTAAAGAAAATATAATCCCAACGTTGTGCTAATAATTCGGTAGAAATTTCAACACCCCCTTCAATTACAGAAACATGGCTTTTCTCGAAAATTGCTTCAATAATTTCTTTGATGATTTTGCTTGTGTTTGGTGTTAATTCAGAGGGTTTTACTACAACAGTGTTTCCTGCAGCTATTGCCCCAATTAAAGGAGCAAAAGCCAATTGATACGGGTAGTTCCACGGAGAAATCACTAAGACAACTCCATAAGGTTCTTTGTAGATTTTACTTGATGATGGAAAGTTTAAAAAGGCGGGCATCACAGATTGAGGTTTTGCCCAAGCATTGATGTTTTTAATGGTTCTTTTCAATTCAGAAATTACGATGGATGTTTCTGTCATCACACTTTCATATTCAGATTTTTTAAAATCGGCATCCAAAGCGGTAACAATGTCTTTTTCTCTTTTAGTAATTTCTGATAATAGGTTTTTTAAAAGCTGTTTTCTTTTAGAAATGTCTTTTGTTTTGTGTGCAGCAAAATAGGACTTTTGCGCTTGTATAATCTTGGGAATATTCATAAAACGTATAGTTCTTGTAGCTTTTTATTCATAATAGAAAACCAAAGTGGTGGAATTAAAGCCAAAACCACCATTCCAGGGTAACCCGTTGGCATTTGCGGACTTTCTGGTAGTGATTTTAAAATTTGATACTGTTTACTTCCATTATAATGATGGTCTGAATGACGAGATAAATTAAATAACATCAGTTTGCCAATAACATGATCTGAGTTCCAAGAATGCGTTCTTTTTACTTTCTCATACCTGCCGTTTTCATTTTGTTTTCTTAATAGTCCGTAATGCTCAATGTAGTTTACACTTTCTAATAATAAAATTCCAATTACAGATGCAATGATAAAATAGAGCAAGATGAATGCACCGTAAAAATAAAATATGGAGGTAAATAATATGCTGTTTAATAGGGTGTAAATGACCATTCTATTCTTATAGTGAAACCAGCTTCTTCCAGAAAGCTTCAACCTTTTGTTTTCTAATTGCCAAGCTTGTTTATAACTAGTAAAATGTGAGCGAATCCAAAAGGTGTAAATCGCTTCGTTTTTTCTTGCAGTAGCAGCATCTTTTGGAGTTGCAACATTTAAATGATGCCCGGCATTATGATAGGGTAAAAAATGTGTATTGATAGTGCTTAATAATAAAATTTCTCCTAAAAATTCTTCAATTCTATTGTTGCGGTGCCCTAATTCATGTCCAACATTAACCCCTATTGTTCCGCTTAAAAGTCCCATGCCAATTAGTCTCCCAATAAATTCATAGGTTTCTAATTTTGGGTCTTTAATTACATCAAAAAAGAATATTAGAAAATACAATTGAATAGGGATTGTTACGTATAAAATGTAGGTATAGATTTTATTTTCCTTTTCTTTTTTCTCTTGTTCTTTTGAGAAATTACCAGGTGTAGGTTTAAATAAAAACTCAATAAGCGGAATTAGTACAAATGAAAATAGTAAAGGTAAATAGGTAATCCAACCATTCATTGTGAATGAGAAATACACACATAAAGGAAGAAGAAATACAGTTAGAAATTTAAGGCTTTTCATTTATAAATGATTTATGCCTCAATATACAAAATTATGTGCAGGCTTTCCAAATCACTTCATCTGGAACTGGTGCTGTAATTTGAACAATTTCTTTGCTTACCGGGTGTGTAAAGTTGATTTTTCTGGCGTGTAAATGAATGCTCCCATCTTTGTTACTTCTGTTAAATCCATACTTTAAATCGCCCTTTATTGGAGATCCAATGTTTGCTAATTGACATCTAATTTGATGGTGGCGACCTGTTTCTAAGTCTACTTCTAGAAGTGAGTAGTTGTCTAGTTTCTTGATGGTTTTATAATGCAAAATGGCTTTTTTACTGTCGTCAATTTCTTTGCTGTAAGCGGTAGATTTGTTGTTTTTCGGATTCTTTTTTAAGAAATTAGTAAGGGTGTCATTTTCTTTTTTTGGTTGCTCTTTTACTACAGCCCAATACGTTTTTTTTATGGTTTTGTCACGCAGCATTTTATTAAGTCTTTCTAAAGCTTTAGAAGTCCTTGCAAAGATGATAATTCCGCTTGTTGGTCTGTCTAATCGATGTACAACTCCTAAAAAAACCTGTCCAGGTTTGTTGTATTTTTCTTTGATGTATTCTTTAACAACATCACTTAAAGGTTTGTCTCCTGTTTTATCACCTTGTGTAATGTCACCAGCACGTTTGTTAACAATAACAATGTGGTTGTCTTCAAATAATACCTGTAAATTATCTTTGGTAGATGCCATTTTTACTATTTGAAATCAGCAGCAACGTCTTCGTTTATCTTATCTATAAAATCTAAAAATTCCTTTCTTCCTAGTCCTGTAGAAGAGGAGGTTAGAAAAGATTGAGGTAAAGTTTCCCAGTAGTTTAAAAGTTTCTTTTTGTAAGATGCAATTTGATTGTTAATTTTAGAGCTACCTAACTTGTCTGCTTTTGTAAAAACAATGCAAAACGGAATTTGAGTTTCTCCTAAAAACTGCATGAATTCTATGTCAATTTTCTGTGGATCATGTCTGCTGTCAATTAAAACAAAGGTACAAACCAACTGTTCTCTTTCTTTGAAATAGTTTTCTATAAAATGTTGAAAAATGGTTCTTTTCTTTTTAGAAATTTTCGCATAACCATAACCAGGTAAATCAACTAAAAACCAAGATTCATTGATGAT
>JAESTN010000190.1 GCA_016763595.1 Flavobacteriaceae bacterium
AAAATGCTCAAAAAGCGATTGAAATAAACTTAGAAGTAGAGGATTGGTTTGAATTATTAGTAGCAAGTCAAGGACATGCAGTAGCCTAAACAAGTATGATAAATAAACGCCTTTTAATTAAAAACTTAATGTCTCATAATGATGAGAATAGTTTTTATGACAAAAAGCAAAAATTATCATTACATAATAAAGAAGGCAAAGCAAAGTTTATCAAACATATCTGTGCTTTGTCAAATTCGAATCCAACAAACAATTCTTATATCGTTATTGGTATTGAAGATGAAGTAAACAAAATTATTGGTGTCGATTTTTTTGATGATAGCAAAATTCAAAACTTGGCAAATGCATATTTAAAAAACCCACCAAAAATTCAATACGAAAATGTGCCTTTTCCAACCTTACCTCGGCATAAAGTAATTGGATTGGTTACCATTTCACCTAATAATAAGATTACATCACTTGCAAAAAACTCCTGGAAGTATCAAAGAGGATCTGTTTTTTTTAGAAGAGGAAGCAATTCAATGCCTTCTAAAGGAGGTTTTGAACTTAAAAACACAAATCAAACAATAGTAGAAGCGATTGAAAAAAATGCCCAAAGTAATATTGAGTTAACACTAAATGGGGTTTTTGATTTTATCAACAATCATAAAAAAGAATACAATCCGAAATACAAAGTTTTTAATGAGCAGTTTGTATTGTGTTGGGCAGGAAAAAAAACAACAATTAATGGTAAAGAGTTCTTCTCTAGAGTAGATATTGAGTTGATAAACGAGCAAGTACGCTTGTTTTTTTCAGCCTTAGATGAAGTCCAAATTAGTTACAATTCGAATTCGTTTATTATTACTGAATATATACTACTTGGAATTGATGAGAATGAAACGCATTATCCGTTAGAAAAAACCATTATTCATTTTAAAAACAATGGCAAGCACGACATTGTAAAGGAACTCTTATTTACCCCGCCTATATTTGATGCAGCTGTGATTGATCATATTTTTACGAATAGTAATGCTATTGTGTCTAAAATAGAGAAATTACAACCACTGTCTGTTACAGAACATGAAGATGTTTTGCGTTTGCCAACCAATTATTTGATTAGTTACCTGTATGGTCATTTAGAGGCGCCAAATCAATTGCGCAAAGCCAAAGAGTATATCAAAAATAGTACAGATAAAACGACCTATATCAAGTACAAAGAAGCAATGCGTGTGTTGCGAAAAGTAAAATATAATTAAGAGGATTCGCTAATATTAAGAACATGATTTTGGTTTGATAAATTATTTCAAAAATAAATCCCGTTTCAAAATCATGAAACGGGACTCTTTATATTTAGTAAATAATGAACCTATTGCAATTCTCAATATTTCTTTTTTTGGTCTTTATTCATTAAATTCCCTTGAATACTCCAAACAAAATCTAATACTATAGAACTCTTAAAATATGGAGCATCTAAATCAACATATTGATCTGTTACATATAATTGGTAAGTTTCTTTAGTAGTAGGTACATCGTAAATTCTTGCTTGGCTATGGCAACTCATGCAATTTGATTCGATTCCAACTTTATTTAATTTACCACCGACATATCGTGTTCCAAGCTTTAGAGCACCAACATTTTGATATCCTGATGGGTAATGTTCATTAACATAAGGGTTACCGCCAGAATTAGGATTTTTAGGATCAGGTGTTAACGCACCAGCAATATCAAAGGTAGCAGCATTAAATCCTGCTTCTAAATATGGGTTGTAAGCATAGATAGACTCCTTAATAAACTCTTTTCTAGTAACAGAATTGGAACCGCCTGTGTTAGGTTGTACCGGGCTAATCATACTATAAGCCGCTGCCATTGCATAATGTTTAGCTGCAGCATCTAATTTTACTTTATCTTGAAGTTTTGCAATTGCCTTAGAACTTGGACTGTGTGGAGCTGTAGGGTTCTCTGACCACCAGAACGTTTGCCATGTCCATCTTCTATTTTCTCTGGTATTTACGTGCATACCAACCAATACTGCATAATCACCTTCTTTAGCGACTCCTTTATCAATTACATTGATAATATTAGCTGCTTGTTCTTTAGTTAACTTAAAATGAATGAAATCGTTAATAGAGTAAACTTTCTTCGCGGTATTTGTTTTGCCAGTTGTGGTAATTTTAATATTATTGCTCCAAGAACTTGGACCAAAGCCATTTTCAAGTATTTCAGCAGTCACTTCACCTGTGTAACCTGGCCATGCGGGTAAACTATATTTGTCTGCCCCCAAACTATCTACCTTTGTTAAAGGATAAAAAACAGGCTTAATAATTACACTTGAATTGGGAAATGGAGGAATGTTTTTTATTTCCCCTTCCTTAATCATTTTTTTTAACTTTTCGAAATAATACAAATCATTGTTGTAAATGTGACTTGCTGAAGATGGATCGTATTTTACAAAACCAACAACATCACCGCCTGTCACTTGATTACCGTGTGCGGCACCTTGGTGAGGAGGTTTTAAGTAACCTGTATGCGACCTTTCTATGTCTTCTAATTTATAAGTGCTATTTTTCTCTTTAGCTCTTAAGGCAGTAATAACATCTCCCGGTGTATACCAGGTTTCGAATCTTCTTAATGTTTGCCCATTATTTGATTGCGTCGTATTGGCCGTTAGTGCAGCCCAAATATCCCAACCATGTGTAAGGATGTCCGAATTCGTTTCTAGGTTATTGACGACAATACTGTTGGTTACCCAACCATTAATAGTTGCTGCAGGTGTAGGAAATTTTTGGCCTGAAGATAATGTTGGCGGCATTGGAACAGCTGTAATAGCTGCAAAAGCAACAACCTTTTTACTTTTTTGAGAATTACATGCAAGCAGCATTAATGCTACACATGCATACATAAAATAATTTTTCATAAGATAAGTTTGATTCATTTTTTGATGGTAATTAATAAATAATTTTCAAGTATTTCACTTTCCTTAGTTTTACCCTACTCGAACATTAACAAAACTATTATTATCGTTTATGAAATCAATTTTAGATTGCGAGTACCTCAATTGACATACGATTAGTAAGTGAAAACTATAAATTTTTCAGAGTGAATGAAATTATATTTTTAAAATTGAAAAATCAATAAGTAAAAATACCTGTTTAATTAAAACTAAAAAACCACGCAAATTGCGTGGTTTTTCGGTGTTATTTATAATTAGGTTTTATAAGTCAAACTTGATTCCTTGCGCCAATGGCAATTCATCAGAGTAATTTATGGTGTTTGTTTGTCTACGCATGTATACTTTCCAAGCATCAGATCCAGACTCACGTCCACCACCAGTTT
>JAESTN010000191.1 GCA_016763595.1 Flavobacteriaceae bacterium
CTTAACAGTGTTGTTGAAAATAAAAGGGCACTTATGATAAAAGCATTTGGTAAAACCAATGTCATCCAAGGCCATAAGTAGTGTAAAAAGTTGAATACATGTAATGTTTCAGGATTTGAACTACTTAGACAGGTACCAATAAAAACACCAAAAATAGCAAGACTACTCAAGAACAAGGTTGTTAAAAAAATAGCGAGAAAACGACTAATGAAAAAATTGTTTTTCGTAAGTCCTGTGCTAAATATTATTTCTTCGGATTTATTCGTTTGATCTCTAAGTAGCCCATTAATGCAGAGAAACATACAAGGAAAAAGGACGCCTAAACTAAAGATACCTGATAATAGATTAAGATTAAAAGCATCATTATACATGCTGCTAATCTCAAGGAATTGAAATTCATTTGTGATGGCAAGGATTCCATATAAAAGAAACAACACTAAAAAAACAATAAAAGAGCGTTGTTTAGAATGGTAGCTCCATTCGAACTGAAGTAATTTGATGAACATCATATATCTTATTTTTTGGTGTGTAAAGTTGAAAAATACACGTCTTCTAAATCGGGATTTACCAATTGAAACCCTGTTTCAGGTTTGTTATTTGAAAGAACATGCAATCGAATCTGGCCTGAATGTAAATGTGTTGAAAGTACATTGAAAGCTGTTTTAAAGGCCTCTAAGTCCTTTTTATTGATGGTTCTTTGCCATATTTTACCTTCTAATTCATCAATTAAATCGGATGGTTTTCCTTGAGATATAATTTTTCCCTCACCCATAATTGCCATGTTTGAACATAAATCTCTCACGTCTTCTACAATATGAGTAGATAGGATTACAATAACATTCTCCCCAATCTCGCTCAATAAATTATGAAAACGATTTCTTTCTTCAGGGTCTAAACCAGCTGTTGGCTCATCCACAATAATTAACTTAGGGTTCCCAAGGAGCGCCTGTGCGATACCAAAACGTTGACGCATTCCTCCAGAAAATGTGCTAACAGCCTTTTTACGATGTTGGTATAAGTTTGTTTGCTGTAATAAAGCAAGTACTTGTTCTTTTCGCTCTTTTTTATTTTGAATTCCTTTTAAAACAGCAATGTGGTCTAACAATTCAAGGGCCGATATTTTAGGGTATACACCAAATTCTTGTGGCAAATACCCCAAGTGATTTCTTAATTCTTGTGGGTTTTCAATTGTATTTATATTATTGAAGAATATCGACCCATTTGTAGGCTCTTGTAATGTGGATATCGTGCGCATTAAAGAAGATTTCCCTGCTCCGTTTGGCCCCAATAGTCCAAACATTCCATTAGAGATGGTCAAACTAACGTTGTGCAGTGCTTTAACGCCGTTGGCGTAGGTTTTTGATACGTTTTCTATTTTAAGAGTATTCATAAGTTTATATTTAATTGATGCAACAAACTTATATAGGATAGGAGTGAAGGACTATTTTTTTTGACGAACGTTCACCAACTAGTGATGAAAATATACTTTTAGGCTAAAAGCGATGTGAACTGAAGGAAGCATCGGTAAATCTACCGCTATTCACCACTAAGAGACCTCTGAATACCACCCAGCGATCTTATTTTAATTTAACTGAATAGTGTGCTTTTTTTGCTTGAAATTTAAACCCATATATTATGAAATTACCGAGTATACTCTTTGGCATCTTATTCTTATTTGTACAGGTCTTATCGGCTCAAAAACAATTAGAAAATATTGAAAAAAAAATCAGTACAGCCTACCGTGAATCTGTTCAATCAAAAACAGATCAATTTGAGTCTGTATATAAAACATTATACACTTTGGACAATAAAGAAAATAGTATTGTAAGCTATTGGATTGCATATTCAAAATATCAACAAGCTCTTTTTTTTAATAGAATTGATACTAAAAAAGAAGCATTTAAACTACTGAAAGCAGGCATACAGGAATTAAAATCCATAAAAAAACCAAATTCAGAAACGCTAGTACTACAAGGGACTATGTTGAGTTTTTCCATTGTATTTCAACGAAATATTGCTGCAATTATATCAGGAAAAGCACAAGCTCTTTATGACAAGGCACTTTATAAAAATAAGAATAACCTCCGTGCATATTTAGCCATTGGTAAGAGTGATTATTATAAACCTGTACAATATGGTGGTGGTTTTAAGGCTGAATCCTATTTGAAACAAGCGCTGAGCAAACCAGATAAAAGTACAAACGCTTCTTTTGCACCTACTTGGGGTAGAGAGCTCGTTTATTATTACTTGGCGAGTTTCTTACTTAGAGAAGATCGCATTGAGGAAGCGAATAGTTACTGCAATCAAGGTTTAAAGAAATTTCCTAATAGTGATATCCTAAAATCTTTAGTTGATAAAATTAATAGCAAATAAAAAGATGCATCTACTAAGAAAGAATGTCATGAAGAAAATTATGTATCTACTTCTTTTTTTAGCACCATATTTAGCAATCGCGCAAACGACAATAAGCGGCTCTGTAAAAGATAATAAAGGAAGGCCAATTGATCTTGTAAATATATATTTAAAGGATGTTTTTGATGGTAGTGTTACAGCCAGTAAAGGGGATTTTACATTTAGTACCCATGTAAAAGGAAAGGCAATCATTTCTGTAAGTAGCCTTGGGTATATCTCCATAGAAAAAGAAATTACCATAGGTTCAAAAAACCTTTTTTTTGATTTTATATTGCAAGAAGCGACAGGTAATCTTGATGAAATTGTAATCTCAGCAGGTGTATTCGATGCCAGTGATAAGAAAAAGGCTTCCATTTTAAAACCCTTAGACATTGTTACCAATCCAGGGGCAAATGGTGATATGTATGCAGCATTGGCAACACTTCCTGGTGTGACTCCTGTGGGAAATGAAACAGGTTTGTTTGTTCGTGGTGGAGAAGCATCAGAAACAAAAACAATTATTGATGGTACCCTGGTCACAAAACCTTTTTTTAGTACCATTCCTAATATTCCGTCTCGTGGACGCTTTGACCCATTTTTATTTAAAGGTACCTTGTTTAGTACAGGAGGATATTCTGCGCAATATGGACAAGCTTTATCTTCCGTTTTAGTGCTCAATACCAATGATATGCCAAGTAAGAGTAGTGCTAGTTTTGATGTCAATATGGCTGGATTGGGCGCTTCCTTTACCAAAGTTTGGAAGAAGAAAACAGCAGTTTTAGCAACGATTGGGTATACTAATTTGAGCACTTTATTTTCTCTTGTGCCACAAAATCGTGTTTGGGATACAGCTCCAACAGGGACTTCTGCTTCAGTAGGGTTTCGTCATCGTACAGAGCAAGGTGGAATCTATAAATCTTTTTTGCAATATGGAAGTAGTACTGTTGCTTTAAATATTCAAACCTATGAAAATGAACCTTCAATTAGCAAATTTACCAACAGCTCTAAAAACGTGTTTTGGAACAACTCTTTTAGTGGATACTTAAATGATCATTGGAAAGTGTTTCTTTCAGGGTCTTTAAGTTTTGATGAAGATAAAGATCAATTCAATGCGCATGGTTCTTTCGAAAAGGATTGGTTGGGACAAAGTAGAGTGTCTCTAAGCAGAAGGCTTGGAAAAGTTCAGATGCGATTTGGAGGAGAAATGCAATGGTTCAAAAATGAGTTCATCACGAATGATAAGCTCACAACAATAGACAATAACTTAACCGCATTGTATGTAGAGTCGGATATAAAATTCAGTAAAAAACTTGCAGTAAGAGTAGGTTTACGTGGCGAACAAGTTTCTGTTTTAGAGCATTCGAGCATCATGCCTAGACTCTCTTTAAGCTATAGATTAGGACGTAAAAGTTTAGTGTCATTTGCCTATGGTACTTTTTATCAAACGCCACAAAAAGAGTATTTACGAAAAACAACGCAGATTGATTTTGAAAATTCCACACATTATATTGCTAATTTTCAATGGAAAACGAAACAAAGGCTTTTTAGAATTGAAGCGTATTTTAAAGACTATAACCATTTAATAAAGCAAGAGTATAATTTGGATTTAAACAATAGTGGCATAGGATTCTCAAAAGGCATTGATGTATTTTGGCGTGATCAAAAGAGTATTGAGAAATTAACCTATTGGTTGTCCTATTCCTTTGTCGATTCCAAACGTTTTTATCGTGATTTTCCAATTGAAACTACGCCAACATTTGTTTCTAAACACAATTTAAGTTTGGTTGCTAATTACAAGCTAACACCACTTATCAGGGCAGGTTTTGCCTATAGTTTTGCCTCAGGGAAACCCTATTTTAATCCAAATAACGAGGTCTTTTTATCAGATACTACAATTGACTACCACAATTTAAATTTTAGTGCCAGTTATTTGGCTTCCATTTTTGGGAATTTTTCAGTAATTTTCGCCTCTATAAA
>JAESTN010000192.1 GCA_016763595.1 Flavobacteriaceae bacterium
AAAAGCCCCAACTTAGTTGAGGCTTTTTTTATGCTTGAATTTATTTTTTCTTCAATATAAAGTTAAAAGTAACATCCACTTTCTTCGCGATTTAGTTTCTTACGATCTTCGGAATTTTAATACCGAAATCTTCTGGAGTAGTCGAAAAACTAGCCCTTATAGTAATTATGTTTTCTAGTTTTTTTATCTGAGATTTTATTTCAATGTTTTTTACAACCCCTCTAATTGTCAATTTTCCTTTAATACTAAATTCTTTCTCAGTAGCACTCAATTTATCCATAGAGAAATTAACTATTTTACCAGAGAAAGTTGCTTTTGGAAATCTAGTTGACTCCATGTAATTTTCGTTAAAATGCTCTTCCATTAGAGCAATTTTAAAACGAAAAGCTTTTGTTAATGCTAAAGAGGCAATAGTTCCATCATCTTTTAATATGGCTGTAACTTTGGTGTTTGTTGCTTTCACTTCTTCAAAAGATGGAACTGAAGATTCGAATATTATGGTTCCAGATGTTGTGTAGTATTTTTCTTGTGCATAAAAGGACACTGAAAAAAATACGAATAGAATTAAAATTTTAGATTTCATATGCTATGAGTTAATTTTCTAAATAGCCTTGGTCTCTCCAATTTTTAATTACTTGAATTGAAGTTGGAGGCAAGTTTCCAGATGGTGGCATAGAAGCTGTTGTGCTTTCCATTCTGCCAAGTGCATTTCTGCTTACAAAAGCATCTTTAACTTGTGTGTATGTTTCTAGTGTTAAACCAGCAGTATTGGTTGCTGCATTATGACAACCACTTGTTGCACAGCTAGTATCCATTATCATCTTTACATTTTGAGTATACGTACTAACAGTAGGTACCGGAATCGTTAAGTCGTCTGTACTGTCAGAAGTACAATTAGAGAATAAAAGGGCAAAAATAAATAGCGTAAATAATTTTTTCATTTCTTTTTTTAGGGTTAAATAATTTGTATTGGGTTGTAAATTAATTATTTATAATGTTTAAAAATAATAAAAACTTATTATATTAGCTATATGACGAAGCGTAAGTTTTTTTATTTGGTTAGTATTTTAATCCTTTTGTCGGGATTCATTGGCTATAATTACATCTATCAAGACCATAGAGATATTGCTAAAGAAAACGCTCAGTTTAGAAAAAAAGCAAAAGAATTAATTGAAGAGTATCAGCACAATATACAAGCTGCTACAAGTAAATATTTGGATAAAACAATAGAGATAGAAGGAGGAGTAACAGCTATTGATACTGATAATTTTACACTTAATAATGGCATCGTTTGTTATACAGATTCATTGACAATGCGTAAAATTAAATTAGCGACAGGGATAAAAGTGAAAGGAAGAAGTATTGGCTACGACGAATTACTAGAATATATAAAATTTGATCAAATAACGATAATTAACAATTAAACGACTCAGCATGAAAAAAAACTACATTTTTAAATTTATTTTATTTCTAATTCCAGTTTCGGCATTTATATTAATGTCAAGCTCTGGAGGAAGAGATGATGGACGTACAGGTTCTCCAGGAGATAGTGGCAATACGTGTGCACAATGTCATACTGGAGGGAGTTCTGGAACTTCTGTGGCAATTACTACTAATATTCCTAATGAGGGATATCAAACGAATACAGAGTATGATATTACGGTTACTACAACATCCACAGCATCTGCACATGGGTTTCAATTAACAGCTGAAAAAACAAGTGATGATGGTAAAATAGGAAGTTTTACTGCTGGTACCGGATCTAGAGTAACTAGTTCTCGAATTACACATTCAAATCCAAATCAAAGTTCATGGTCTTTTAAATGGACTTCTCCAGCTACAGATGTAGGTGATTTTAAGTTTTATGCAGCTTCTGTTGCAGCAAATGGAAATAACACTAATGACGCTGGAGATAAGGTGGTTACAACAAGTACAGCTGGTTTTTCTGTTTTAGGACTTTCTAAAGAAGTGAAATTAGACTTTGCCTTATATCCAAATCCATCTACAGATTTTTTAGTGGTGCAATTACCATCAGGAAGTTTAAAAGCAGAGATTTCCGTTTTTGATGTATCAGGAAGGTTATTGAAAACTTCAAGTATTACATCAAGCGCTAATAAAATAGATGTGCAAGATTTAAGTACTGGAATGTATATTTTAAAGATTCAATCTGAAGGAAAAACAGGTTCAAAACAATTTATAAAAAAATAATTTACAAAAATCATTAATAAAAGTCAATCATTTTTTGGTTGGCTTTTTTAATACATAAAATTCATGAAAAAAATACTAGTACTATTCTTAGCCTTTCTTATAAGCACAACAATTGTTGCTCAAGACGATTTGTTAAACGAATTAAATAGTGATGTGAAAACTGATAAAAAGGTGGCCTCTGTTTTTAAAGGGTTAAAAATAATCAATATGGAGTCAACAAAATTGGCTGCAAAAAAAGATTTTTACTTTGTTATTTCCCACCGGTTTGGTTCTGTAAAATCAGGAATTAAAGACCTTTTTGGCTTAGATAATTCAAACATTCGCTTTAGTTTCGTGTATGGTTTTACTGATTGGTTAAATGTTGGGTTGTCTAGAAGTTCATCAAATAAAACCTATGATGCACATGTAAAATATAGACTGCTGCATCAAGAAGAAGGGAAATCTCCAATAACCATTGTTGGTTTTAATAGTATGGAATATAACACAGGCTTAGATAAGGTAAACTATCCTTTATTAGCATCTAAACATAGATATACAGTTGCTCATGAATTGTTGATTTCTAGAAAGTTTAATGAAAAGTTCTCTTTAGAAGCATCACCAATATATTTACATCAAAATTTTGTGGAAAACGATTTACAAGAGAATACTCAATATATTTTGGGATTAGGAGGAAGGTATAAAATCAGCAAACGTGTAACGATCAATGCAGAATATCATGCCCATATGAATAGGGCTGCAAATAGTATGTATAGAAACCCGATTTCTTTAGGAGTTGATATAGAAACTGGAGGACATGTTTTTCAGTTGCATATTACAAACGCTCAATTAATGAACGAATCTGGTTATATCACCAAAGCGGCTGGTAATTGGGGAAAAGGAGATGTATTCTTTGGATTCAATATTTGGCGTGTTTTTTAATGTGTGAATTAAGGTTGATTGGGGTTATAACAGATCGTACTCTGGTGGAAAGCCATTTTTTAATAAGGATATTATCGACATAACTCAAGATGTTCAACCGGGATATCGATCACTGTGGAGTGACCAACCAACAATTGAACCTGCTAGACGGATAGACGCGATTAAACCAGAAGATATCTTTGATAAGATAGATGAGCACACGGGTTGGGGAGTCCCGAAGAAAGATGGAACTGCTAATTACCCCCAGTGGGTAGAAATAAAAGTAAAAGATGCAACTAAACTAGCTACTCATAACAGATCGCTTGACAGACATCTTTATAGGGGAACAAGATCAGAGCCTTGGCCCTATGGGGA
>JAESTN010000193.1 GCA_016763595.1 Flavobacteriaceae bacterium
TAGTGTATTCATATCTTCAACAAAACAACGAAATACTTTTCAAAGCAAAAAGAAAAAGTACAGGAACGCCACAAAATGAGGATAAACGTTTTAAAAACAAAAAGACCATTTGTCAATTGACAAATGGTCTTGCATATATATTTAGAACAAAGCCATGCATTCTCTAAACTGTTTAGCTTTATTTTTTACGTATAGTACTCCTTTAATTATTCAATTACTCTTTCAAATACATACCCGAAAGTATATTCTCCTATATATGTGGCATTTGAAAAAACCGCTCTATCTTCAGTAAGTTCAACCAGTCGATATCCATCTTCAGAACATCTGGTAAACGTCCCCTTGACTCCGTTGCTATTTACCGTGTCTTCAATACTGCAATTTTTTAAAATTAACGTAGTCTCTATCACATTTACACCGTCTGCGTTATACGGAACATATAACAATTTGGCTTCAAAACGCTCTGCTTCACTAAAGCTTGAAAAACACCGTGTGTCTCCTAATTCAATTTTAACCATTCTAAGGCTTTTGTATGATGTTGGAGTTGAAAAGGTATAGATATCATCTGCTACACAAGCGTCGTTCATTAAATTAGGATGATCTCTGAATTCTTCAGGAAGAATTACTTCGGTTAACTTCCATTTTTTTTCAGTTATTCCATTTAGTTTCGCGAGATCAGATTTTGTAAAATCAGTAACTCTTATTTTAGCCGATGCTTCCAATTCGTCATCGTTTGATGAGCAACTTACAACTATTAGTAGTAAACAAAAGGAAAAAAATAGTTTTGTGATGTTGTAATTTTTCATAGTCATTTTTAATTATAAAGTTTGTTTCTGCTATTTGCAAACCCATATTGGTATCAATTGCAAATTCAATTTTACAATTTGCAAATCACATGCCAAAACTGTTTTATGAGGTCAACTAATTGCGAGTTCCTTTATAAAAGACAGCTAAAAACAACATATATAGCTGACATACAGAGCGTCATCTTTTTTCGTAATTTAATAAATAAATGAATCCAAACATACTAAAAATTGCACAGGCATAAAATGTTAGCGGGATTTTGGTTATTACATCTTGATAATACCATCCAGAAAACAAAGCTCCTAATCCAATTCCTGCTTCTAAAGCAATGTACATGGTTGCAATGGATTTTCCTTTGGTTAATGAATTGCTCAGGTCAATTGTCCAAGCATTAAGTGTTGGTGATAAAATACCCATTGCCAAACCATACACGACTGCCCCAATGAGCAAACCATTTTTTGTATCGAGGTATCCTACTAAAAAGAGTGCAAGCATCAATACCAGGAGTCCAATTTTAAGAACAATGATCCTTCCATAGCTATCAGATACTTTTCCTGCCAGGACTCTTACAAAAACGGAAGCTACCGTAAAGGCAATAAAAAAGCTGCCTTTATTTATAATTCCTAAATGAGCACTCCAATCTGGAATTAAGGTCAAAATAACCCCAAAACCCAAGTAGCTAATAAAAGTTATGAATGCCGCAGGCAACGCTTCTTTTGCCAAAATATCTGATCTTGATATGTGAAGGGATTGCATTCTAAACTGTTGTTTGTTTTGCAGCGTTTCTTTTACTCGAATTACTAAAAGAATAGAGATTAAAGCCATAAATGAAGAACCATAAAACAATAGATTGTAGTTTCCATACAGTTTTATATAACTTCCCAAAGCAGGCCCTAAGGCCAACCCTGTGCTAAAACACAGCCCTTGAATCCCCATGGCTTCTCCCAATTTGTTTTTGGGGATGATGTCTGAAACATATGCTGCAATAGCTGTTGGACTAAATCCTGTAGAAAACCCATGTACTAACCGTAAAAACAAAAATCCTGAAACGCTTGTCAATATTGGATAAAACAAACCCGAAATAACACACACAATAGCACCAATAATCAACACTGGCTTACGGCCAATAGTATCTGTTAATTTCCCACTAAAAGGTCTAGATAGACCCGCTGTTAATGTAAACAATGCAATGATGAGCCCTTTGTACTCAGCGCCTCCTAAATTGCTTAAATAGCTTGGTAATTCTGGAATCAACATGTTGTAACTCGCAGAAAAAAACAGTGAACTCAAACAAATAAAAACAAACTGCCTTGTGTATATTTTTTGACTAGCCACCATAAAATTAAAGCGTTTTAAAAAGTGTTTCAATTTCATTTTGAGAATACTCCCAAATGGCTTTAGATCCAAAAGCAACAGGTTTTGTTTTATCTAGCACTTTTTCTTTGGGCACTTTATATTCTCTCCAGGTTCCACCGTTATTAGAAGCATTTTGTAAAATGGGTTCAAAGCGATCCATGGCTTTTGCGAATTTTGCCTCATTCGTTTCACCACTTTCAAATTCTAGCCACAATGCGATCAATGCTGTTGCTTGCGCTTCGGGTAACATTCCGAAGATTCTCTTTGCCGCTTTTAGTTCTTCTGCGGTATTATCATGGTTCTTTGTGGTGTCAAAAATAAAAATGTCTCCAGAATCAATTTCTACAAGATCATGAATCAACACCATTTTTAGTACTTTCAGTACATCAATTTCCACATTGCTATGTTCTACCAATACCAATGTCATCATTGCCAAATGCCAACTATGTTCTGCATCATTTTCATGTCGATCACTATTAAATAACCGTGTTTTTCTTTGTATGTATTTTAGTTTATCAATCTCTTTGATAAACGCTATTTGCTGTAATAATCTATTCATTGTATTTACAATTCTAATTTATTGTATAATTTTACACTGCAAAGGACAGGGTATCTCCTTTCTTAAAAAAGGACAATTGTCCCAACTCAAAAAAAATGATTCGAACAGACGTAAACCTCTTAACCTATATTGATACTTTAAGTCAAAAGCATCCTGATTATTTCTTGGTTGAACGCTATCATTCTAAAGAGGTGATTTTAGAACAAGACAAGCGGTATCAATCTTTATATATTATCAAAAGTGGAATTACAAAGTGTTACCTTTCGGATGAAAATGGAAAAGAATTTATTCAAGAGTTTCTAGGGAAAGGGATGGAGTTTGGTGAATTGGAAGTGTTTAGCGGGAATTTAAGTTTCTGTTCTATTGAAGCCATTTCTGATGTGGATGTGTATAAAATTTCACACAACCAGTATACTGAATTATTAGAAAACGATCCTGTTTTTAATAGGCTTATACTAAAATCGATGGCCACAAAAATTGGTTACAAAGCTCCAAGGCATTCTTTTCAACAATCCTATTCTATTGAAGATAACATTATTAGAATGCACCAAATTTTCCCCAATTTTGAGCAAGTACTTTCTAAAAAAGACATCGCAAATTATATGGGCATTACCTTACGTAGTTTAAACAGGGCTTTGGTACAACTAGAAAAAGGGAAATAACCGAAGTCCGCTCCCTTTTCTCCTATTCCAAACAATGCCTATTCTTATGCCTTCAATTTTGCTACCCACGTTTTTGCCGTTTCCATCTCTGGGTCTAAACTGAGTGCTTTTTGATAGTATTCCAGCGCTTTCTTTCTATCTCCTTTTTTATAATATACTTCTCCCAAAGTGTCCCAATTGTTTGCGTTTTTAGGGAATAGTTCTACATTCAAACGTCCAAAAACAAGTGCTTTTTCTAGTTGATTTCTTCGCATATGCATGCCACACATTCTATTTAAATAATACGGGTGGAACAATCCTTTTTTGAATTTTTCTTTTATTTCTCCGCCTAATTTGTCCAAACTTCCAGTATAGTTTTCTGTGTAATTCAACAATTTTGTTAGGATGTCTATTTTTACTTTTCTAGGCGTATAGGTTTTATCAAACAACATCTTGTCCACTTCCCAAGCAACTTCTTGAATGTTATTTGTCAATGCATTGGTGGCATATAAAACTGTAATTTTTTCTTCTGGAAACCATCTAAAGTCGTAAAAGAAAGTTCCATCACTACCATCATGTGCTATCATTTTTGTTTTTCTAGAAGTGTTAAAAATAGCCCATCCGTAGGCGTAATAACTTGTTTCTCCTTCGTATTCTAAAACATAGGGTGTTGTTAATTTAGTAACTGATGCTTTTGATAATATGGTATTAGAACTCAAAGCTTGGTACCATTTGTACATGTCTTCTTGGGTAGATTGAATGCCTCCATTTCCTTTTAAACACCAAGAAACTCCGCCATTTTTTTTGTGTTTGTCTATAGCCGTTCCTTTGTCAATTACATTATAGGTATATCCATTGGCAATGTTGACATCGCTCCAATTCGGAATTAAATACCCTGTATAGTTCATCCCAGAAGGCTTGAATAAGTTTTCCTGTAGATAGGCTTCATAGGGTTGTCCTGAAACCAACTCAATAATTCGTGCTAAGATGCTATAGCCAACATTGGTATATTCATGCTTTTTTCCCGACTCAAACAATAATTTTGAATCCATAACACGTTTAAAATATTCATCAGTTGGAATTTGATCAAAGTCAGATTCTCCAACATCATGTACAAATCCGGCAGTATGGATTAATAACTGGTGAATGCTGATATTCTGTTTATCTTTGGGAACGTTTTTAAAATAGGTACTGATTAGATCTTCTACCTTTAACTTGCCCTGTTCTTCTAATTTCAAAATGGCAGCAGCTGTAAATTGTTTTGATACAGACCCCACATCAAAAACGGTGGTTGGTGTATTTTTAATTTTTTTCGATTTGTCTGAATAACCAAAACCTTCATTCAATAATACCTTTCCCTCTTTTGCAATCAATAAAGCTCCAGACAGGCCTTTTTGTTCACTTTGTTCTAAGTAGTTTTTAATTTTAGTAATTGTTGGATCTTCTGTGTTTTTAGAGCAGGCAATTAGTATATTGATACATAAGATGCAAATCACTGTCTTTACAATGGTAGTTTTCATAAGTTCTTTTATATAAATTCGAATACAAAGAAAGAACAGCCTTTGCTCCCATTTTAAAAGAAGTTACCAAAGCAGTATAAAAAGTTGCAAACCCAATTATTTGGGTACACATTTATTTCATCACATAAATTTGGGGTTTTATACCAATCTTTTTATAGACCCTATTTTATAGCCTATCTTCGCTTTATGAAAAACAAATGGGTCTTTTATTGCCTGCATCTTCTCTTTTGGGCATTTACTTCTTGGCTCATTATTGCCTCTTTTTCTATTACTGGACATATCGTGAATATAGATGAAGGCATTGTAAGTGATTCTATTTCTAGAAGTGACGAATTGATTTGGTTTTTTAGTATTGGCCAACCTTTTTTCGCTCTCTATTTTTATCTGCAAATTTACTTGACTAAAAAACGCGCAAAACAAAAAGACCTAGTCGCTTTGGCTTGGCAATCATTGTTGTTAACAGGGCTATTTTATAGTCTTTATATGACGGTAGTCTATTTTATTTTCCCAGAACACATTCATATTCTATGGTTTCCATCCTTGTGGTATGGTATCTTTATCTTTTATATCATTATCGCTGTTGCCTATGGTTTTATTCATGCTTGGATTCAAACTGAAAAAGACAAAAAGCAGTTAGAAATAGTTAACAAACAGGCCGAATTGAATTTGCTTCGCGCCCAATTACATCCCCATTTTTTATTCAACACCATGAATAATCTTTTGGCAATGGTAGATCAAGAACACAACCCGAAATTGGCAAAAAATATTGATACACTTTCTAGCCTGTTACGATATGTAGTCTATGAAAATCAACAAGCCAAAGTAACGGTAGCGAAAGAAGTTCAATTTATTCAAGACTTTGCCGCCTTGCACTTATTGCGCTTTGAAGAGGATGAGATTGATTTTAAGCTGGAGGTCATCGGACAAAATGATCAGCAGTTGATAGAAATGAGTATTCTGTTGTGCTTTGTAGAAAACGCATTTAAACATGGCGTGCAACCAGAAGTAGCTTCACGTATCCATATAGTAGTAGATATCTCTAACCCAAATCGTTTGTTGTTTACAATAGAAAATTCTGTGCATCCTACTTTAGAGAATCAACAAATTGGAGGGTATGGTTTACAA
>JAESTN010000194.1 GCA_016763595.1 Flavobacteriaceae bacterium
CGAGATTTGTTCGCTTCCCGCTGCCTGAATTCCTTCAATACTAAAACTTCGTTGCCCTTTTTTAAATTGAGAATAATCAATAGAAATACCATCCATAGAAATTCTATTAAAAGGCGGAAAATCTCTATCTGCTACAACCTCTTCTTTTAAAATTCTACCAACAGATTGCAAAAACGGAATTTCTTCAACTCCAAAGTCTTGGGCTGAATCTAAAATGGTTTGTAATGCTTGTTCTGTTGAAATCATTAAATATCTTTTTCTTTTCTAATTAACAGATTTAAACTCTCCTATTTTTTCTTCCTTTTTATATAATATTTCAAATTCTGAACTTAATTCGTCATAAATTTTCTGATGCTCTTTCTTAAAAATCTCATACTGCTTTTTCTCAGTCCAAGTATCCGTTAAAAGATAAGTGTCATTTATTTCAATACTCTTTTTTAAAAAGGAGCCTACATAGTTTTTGGAATTCCTAAACAATTTAGTCCATGTTCCGTGGTCCCCGTACTCTTTTTCAAATTTTGGTTGATTTTTCTTTTCAACTACATACTTCCAAACTACTGAATACATATTATTTAGCTTAGCACAAATTAACCTCCTATCGTAGACATACTCTCCGAAACACTACCATTTTTTCGATTTGCTTCTGCTATAAAACCATTTTCTGGTTTGTCTTTCACTAATGATAAAAAGAGTTTTTTCAAATCGTCATTAGATGCTCCATTTCGGATAAAATCTCTTAGATTGAAAACGCCGTCATCAAACAAACAGTTTTTAAACGTTCCGGTTGATGTGATTCTTATTCGGTTACAATCGCCACAAATAGTTCTGGTAAATGCCGGAATAATCCCAACGGTTCCTTTATGATTTTCTATGGAGAAATTACGTGATGTAGATGATTTTTCCGATTGAATTTTTGTGATGTCAAACGCTGATTTTATCTCATTTAGAATCTTATTATAATTCCAAGATTCCTGCATTTCGCGTTGTCCTTTTCCGTTAAAAGGCATTTCTTCTATAAACCGAACAGCTATGTCTTTGTCTTTTGTCAACCGAACAAAATCGATGATTTCGTTGGTGTTAATTCCAGATTGAACGACAACATTTAGTTTTAAATTCATGCTGCTTTTTTCTAAAGCTTCCATGGTTTTATAAACTTCGTCAAACGCTTTTCTACGTGTAATCTCATTGAACTTATCAGCCTGCAAACTGTCAATACTTAAATTGATGTTTTTTACTTTCTGTAACTTTTCAAGCGTTTCAATGTGCTTGTAAATCAGTACACCATTTGTAGTGATATTAATATCTTCTAACAAATCATTAAAAGATAACATTTCTAAAAAATCTACAAAACCTTTTCTCACAAATGGTTCTCCACCTGTTAATCTAATTTTAGTAACACCAAGCTCTGTAAGCACCCGAACAATTCTGTACATTTCTTTATAAGAAAGCAACTCATCTCTTGGAACAATTTCAATTCCATGAGCAGGCATACAATATTGGCAACGCAAGTTACAACGATCGGTTACTGCTAACCGAACGTAGTTAATTTGTCTCCCAAAACTATCTACCAATCCACTCATAATATATATACAAAAATTACACGCCTTTCATTACCGATACCAACAACTACCTAATTAGACGTTAATGAGGCAATTTCTTACTTAATAACCCGTAAATAAAAGCACCTAAGGTGGCTCCTAAAAGCACAATTAAAATGGCTGTAATTCCGTGGCCAATTAATACAAACATTGGCCCAGGACAAGCCCCTGCTAATGCCCAGCCTAATCCAAAGATTGTTCCTCCAACTAATGTTCTTATCAATCCTTTTTTCTTTTCTTTTGTGATGATGTTTTCACCCTTAAAGTTTTTTATGCTTCCGCTTTTAAATAACTGCATAAATGCCATTGATACAACAACTGCACTTCCTATAATTCCAAACATATGGAATGATTGAAACTTAAACATTTCGTAAATTCTATACCAAGAAACTACTTCTGACTTACTAAGTATTATTCCGAATAATACTCCGATAACTAAAAATTTAATATTCTTCATAACTTAAAAGATTATAGGAATTATATACCATGTCATTAACAAACCACCTGCAAAAAAACCAATTACGGCTAATAACGATGGCAACTGTAAACTACTCAATCCCGTAATTGCATGACCAGAAGTACATCCACCTGCATAACGTGCTCCGAAGCCTACCATAAATCCAGCGCCTATTAATATGGCGAATCCTTTTAGAGATAAAATATTTTCAGTAGCAAAAATTTCTGAAGGAACGTAGGATTGTCCTGCGTTTGCAAATCCTAATTCTGCTAATTCAGAAACCGTTTCTGGGTTCAATGCAATTGGGTCTCCAGACATTAAATAGTGAGAAGAAATATAGCCTCCAGCTATAATCCCCACTACAAATAACAAACTCCAGGTTTGCGTTTTCCAGTCTTTTTTAAAGTAATCCGAAACCTTACCCGCACCACCAATGGTACAAAAGGTTTCTAAGTTTGATGATACTCCGAAACCACGTCCAAAGTAATTCAATAATAATAGCACAATTGCTATCATAGGGCCGGCAACATACCACGCCCAAGGTTGAGAGATAAATTCCATATTATTTATTTTAGTTGACTATTTATATATTTCATGGTTGCTTTTGTAGCACCAATATTTTCTTTGATAAAATCGGTGTTAATTTGTCCGAGTTGCTTTCTGTAATTTTCATTTTCTTTTAGCCTTGTAAAAATAGCTGAAAATTCGTTCTGATTTGCAATTACTTTACACCCATTTAAAGCCACTAAATCTACGACTTCCTTATACTTTTTATACTGAGGTCCAATTACAATTGGCACCCCAAAAGTAGCAGGTTCTAAAATATTATGCACCCCGTTTTTTGTCAATCCACCACCAACATAAGCTGCATCAGCGATCGAATATATTTTGGTTAATATTCCGATAGTATCTACAATAAACACCTCAAATTCTGAAAGTACTTTTCCTCCTTTTTCTGAATATAAAACCGTTTTCTTAGAAATTGCTTTTTTTAACGAAAAAATAGCATTGGCATTCATATTATGTGGAGCAATGATAAATTTCTCTTCTTTAGAAGTTGAATTATTAATGTAATTCACAAGCAACTCCTCGTCTTCTTTCCAAGTACTCCCTGCTACAACTGTGTATTGTTTGTTCTTAAATTCTGAGATATAATCTAAGGCATTATCTTGTTGCAAGATTTCATACACCCTATCAAAACGCGTATCTCCACTAATGGTTACATGCTCTTGATTGATAGAATTCAATAAGTCTTTAGATATTTTGTCTTGTACAAAGAAGTGATCAAAAGCGTTGAGTGATTTCCTCATAAACCCTCCAAATGCGGTAAAGAAAATTTGTTTTTTTCTAAAAATCCCCGAAACTAATATTGTTGGAATATTTCTTTGCTGTAGTCCTTTTAAATAATTAGGCCAGAACTCATATTTAATGAATACTGCCATGGTTGGATTCACAGCATCTAGAAATTGTTTCACATTTTTTTTAGAATCCATTGGTAAGTAACAAACCACATCTGCTAGCTGGTAGTCTTTACGAACTTCATAGCCTGAAGGAGAAAAAAAAGTGAGCAGTATTTTATGTAATGGGAATTCTTGCTTTAATCGTTCGATAATTGGCCTACCTTGCTCAAACTCTCCTAAAGAAGCTGCATGAAACCAAACTATTTTATCATCAGCATTAAAAACGGAAAGTTTCTCAAAAGTAGCTGCTCTTCCAGCAACAAATAATTTTATTTTTTTATTGAACAGCGCTACAATGGACAAGAAAAAAGTCGTAATTATTACAATACAATTATAGAGTATACTCATGGATTGTAAATGTACAAAATAGAAGTACAATAGCATTTCTATATTGAAATAACCGCAATAAAACGGCATAAAAAAACTCCCAAACTTGCGTTTGGGAGTTTTTAATTATATTTCTGAGGTCTTAAACTTCGAAAGGCTCAATAGATACATAAGATCTATTGTTTCTTTTCTTGCGAAATTGTACAACACCATCTACTCTAGCATGTAATGTATGGTCTTTTCCCATATATACATTCTCTCCTGGATTATGTGTTGTTCCTCTTTGGCGTACGATAATGTTCCCTGCAATTGCAGCTTGACCACCAAATATTTTTACTCCTAGACGTTTCGATTCTGATTCTCTACCATTCTTCGAACTACCTACTCCTTTTTTATGTGCCATGATTGTATGGTTTTAAAGTTGGTTTCTTATTTTGTTAATGCTTCAATTAATTCAGCTTTCTTCAAAGAAGTATATCCAGAGATACCTTGCTCTTTAGCAGCTGCTTTTAATTCTGCAACAGTCATTGAACTAAAATCAACAGAAGTTGATTCTTTTACCTCAGCCTTAGGAGCTGCTTCCTTTTTAGGAGCTGCTTTTTTTGCTGTCTTATTTTCACCTGCAGCACCAATAGATTCAATTTGAATCTCTGTTAAATACTGACGGCGTCCATTTTTCTTTTTGTAACCTTTTCTACGTTTTTTCTTAAAAACGATTACTTTATCACCTTTAAGGTGACCTAAAATCTTAGCCGTTACTTCGACTGCTTCTATAGCTGGGGCGCCAATAGTTACATTTCCTTTGTCTTCAGTTAAAAGAACGTTATCAAAAGTTACTTTTGATCCTTCTTCTCCCTGTAAACGGTGAACGTATACTTTTTGGTCTTTTACTACTTTAAACTGTTGCCCTGCTATCTCTACGATTGCGTACATACTATTAGTTTTGCGTATTTATACTTAATTATCACACTTTCCTAGTGAAAATGCGGGTGCAAATATACATTTTTATTTATAAAATACCAACACTTGTTCTCATATCATTTTTATTCTTATTTTTATCATCCCTAACCTATAAAAATAAATTGCAAATAGATGTAACACTATAGGTTGTACAACGTCAAACATCTATAAAACTATTAATTACTAAATAAAAACCAATGAAAAAAAGTATCCTAACTTTAGCTTTGTTCTTATTTGCTTTCGCAAATACGCAAGCACAGAAAGTTGAGTTTGAAGAGTATACCTTAAAAAACGGCTTACATGTAATTTTGCATCAAGACAATACAGCACCTGTTATAACCACTGCAGTAATGTATCATGTTGGAGCAAAAGATGAACAACCAAACAGAACAGGTATGGCACATTTTTTTGAACATTTATTGTTTGAAGGAACTAAAAATATAAAAAAAGGAGAATGGTTTAAAATCGTATCTTCTAATGGAGGTAACAACAACGCAAACACAACAGACGATAGAACTTATTATTACGAAGTTTTCCCTTCTAACAACTTAAAGTTAGGGTTATGGATGGAATCTGAACGTATGTTACACCCTGTAATTAACCAAGGAGGAGTTGATACTCAAAATGAAGTTGTAAAAGAAGAAAAAAGACTGCGCGTAGACAGTCAACCTTATGGAGGTTTTTTAGCAAATGTTAAAAAACACCTATTTACCAAGCATCCTTACAAAGGGACAACTATTGGTAAGATGAAACATTTAGACGATGCTACCCTAGAAGAGTTTAGAGCTTTTAATAAAAAATTCTATGTTCCTAACAATGCAACCCTTGTAGTTGCTGGTGACATTAATAAATCTGAAACAAAAAAATTAATTAAAGACTATTTTGGATCAATTCCAAGAGGAAAAGATATTGAAAGAAATTTCATAAAAGAGGACCCAATTACAACACAAATCAAAGCCAAA
>JAESTN010000195.1 GCA_016763595.1 Flavobacteriaceae bacterium
TTATTTACGGAACTCTTATAGGTTTGACCAATTGGAATTTTATGCTCGTTGATTAAAATACGATTTCCTTCAATGAATTTTATTTTATGGATGGCCACAATAAATGATCTATGCACTCTTAAAAAATTACCATCAGTTAGTATTTCTTCATAATGAGATATTTTTTCGTGACTAACAATCATTTCATCCTTCAGAAACAGTTTGGTATAATTTCCGTAAGCTTCAATATATAACAAGTCATTCAAATCAATTTGATGGTGTTTTTTATCCCCTTTTACAAAGAATCGCGTCGCAGTAGCTTCAGTAGAAACTTCTTTCACAATTGTCTTTGTAGTTTGAATTTCTGATACTTTATTGACAGCTTTCACCAAACGATCAAAACGAAAAGGTTTTAAAATATAATCTACTACATTCAATTCAAAGCCTTCTATAGCATGTTCTTTGTACGCAGTTGTAATAATCGTTTTTGGGGGGTTAGTTAAGGTTCTTAAAAAATCTAATCCTCTTAATTTTGGCATGTTTATGTCTAAAAACATAAAGTCTACGCTGTTTTCATTTAAGTACTGCATCGCTTCCATGGCATTATAGCAGTTTTTTTCTAACTGTAAATGAGGCAACATACTACAAAATTCTTCGATGATTTCATGGGCTAAAGGTTCGTCATCAATAATGATAAATTTAAGCATGTTTCGAGATTTTTAAAATTGTTTTGTAGGTGTTCTTTGTTGTATCAATAACTAATTCGTGTCTTTCTTTATACAATAAAGAGAGTCTTCTTTTTAGGTTTTGCAACCCGATTCCGTTTGATTCCATTACTTCATTAGGATCAAAATTATTTTCAATTGTAAAACTAATATAGTCTTTGTTTTCAACTAAGTTGATATGAATAAACGCATTTTCTGTAAGTGTTTCTATACCATGTTTAAATGCGTTCTCTAAAAGGATGATATATAATAATGGTGCAATCCTTAAATGGGTGTCAATTGCATGATTAAAGGTGATTTCAACCGTTTTTTTATACCGTATTTTATGTAGTTCGATGTAATTATTTAAATATTCAATCTCATCGGTCAGTTTAACTGTTTCTTTTTCTCCTTCGTAAATGGTATATCGCATCATGTCAGATAATTTTAAAATAACTTCAGGTGCTTGTTTGGAGTTTTTAACTGTTAACGCATATAAATTGTTTAACGTGTTAAAGAAAAAATGAGGATTTATTTGAGTTCTAAGTAATGATAATTCGGTTTTAGATTTTTCTGCTTTTAAGTTCTGCAACCATTTCCATTGCTCAAAAATCCACAATGCAAAGAATATCGGAATGGGTAAAAAGAAGACAAAAAATGGAAAGTCCTCTTTGATTTTTAAATAGGCTTCTAAATCACCAGAAAATAATCTGAGGTAGATGAAATATAAAAATAATGGTACATAAAAAAAGACAATCAATTTCCAATATTTTTTAATAAAATCGGGAACTAATACATATGCAAATCCAAGCCAAAATCCCATCAATAAAATAAATGTAATTGGATTGTCAGGCATTTTCATGATTGAATCAATTAGAAATGTCATAAAAAAGAGCACAATTAAAAAGAGAACTCTTAACACCGTTTTCTTTTTCTTTTTAAAATGATGAAATGGCAAAGCAATTACCGATCCCCAAAAGATGGAATAAATAATAATTTCGTAAGATCTATTTTTTGGAAGGAGAATAAACCCCATATAATCTAACAAGTAGAATATGGGTACAATAATAATAATTCCAAATAAAAAGGCTTTGTATTTTTTTAACAACTCAATCATATGTCAAAATTACCATTGTTATATATTCTACGCAAGAATATTGACATACGCTATTAAAACTTGAATGAACAGGCTGTTTTTTAAGTTCAATCTCAGTTTGCTATAAATATGAGTCTATCTGTATTAAAAACATACCTGTATATCATATTTAATTTAAGGTGATTGTAAAACAGAACATATTTGTTCCGTACTTAAAATTAGCAAGACAGATGAACACATTAACTATAAAAGACCTTACTAAAACATATCCAAACGGCGTAAAGGCATTGAACGGAATTAATTTAGAAATTACCAACGGAATGTTTGGTTTATTAGGAGCCAACGGAGCAGGGAAATCTTCTTTAATGAGAACCATTGCATCACTACAAGAACCTTCTTCTGGGTCTATTTCTTTTAATGAAACAGATGTCGTTAAGCAGCCTGATGAAATTAGAAAACAATTGGGATACTTACCTCAAGAGTTTGGAGTATATCCAAAAATTTCTGCAGAGAAACTATTGAATCACTTAGCTATTTTAAAAGGAATATTAAATACTAAAGAACGTAAAGAACAAGTAACAGCTTTGTTACAGCAAGTAAATTTATACCAGCATCGTAAAAAATCTGTCTATACTTTTTCTGGCGGAATGCGTCAACGATTTGGAATTGCACAGGCCTTATTGGCAAATCCGAAATTAATAATTGTCGATGAACCTACAGCAGGTTTAGATCCTGAAGAAAGCAATCGGTTTTTAAATTTGTTGAGTGAAATAGGAGAAAATGTAATTGTTATTTTATCTACTCATATTGTAGAAGATGTACGGAATTTATGTCCGAAAATGGCCATCCTTTCAAATGGAGAAATTATTTCTGAAGGAAATCCAACGGAATTAGTAGCCACTATTGATGGGAAAATTTGGACGAAGATTATTCCTAAAAAAGACATTGAAATTTATAAGAAAGCCTTTGATGTTATTTCTACAAAATTGATATCTGGAGATACTCAAATTAGAGTATTGTCAGAAAATAAACCTGAAACTGGATTTGAGAAAATCAGTCCAAATTTAGAAGATTTTTATTTCGTGACATTGTTTAATCAAACAAATAATAAAGCCTAAGTTATGTTTAAGAAATTACTACAATTCGAAGTTTTTTATCAATTGAAACAACGTGCATTTCCAATATTTGTACTCTTGTTTTTGGCATTAGGAGTATTTGTAGGAAGACAAGGATTTGCTTCTAAAGGGGTGAATTTTAATTCAGTTTTCCAGGTGTATTTCCACACAAGTATTTTTACTCTTGGAAGTGTCTTTATCATTATGTTTTTCGCTATTAGCGCCATGCTTAGAGATAAACAACACAATATGGAGAGTTTAATTTATAGTTCTTCTATTAAAAAGAGGCACTATTTTTGGAGTCGGTTTTTAGGTACCTTTCTTTTTTCTGTGCTGGCATTCTCACCTTTTTTAATTGGGTATATTTTTGGAAATTATTTTTCGAGTTTAGATCCAGAACGCTTGGGCGATTTTAGATTGATGACCTATCTACAACCATGGTTGTATATAGTCTTGCCTAATATTTTCATCTGTTCTACCATTGTGTTTTCTGTAAGTACACTGACTAAAAATAGTACAGCAACTTATGTAAGTGCTGTGTTTATTTACATGTTGTATTTTGTAAGTTCAATTTTTTTGAATTCACCTTTAATGGCACAAGCAGTACCAGCTTCTCCAGAAAGTATGGCCATTGCTGCACTTGCAGATCCATTTGGAATTGCCGCTTTTTTTGAGCAAACTCAATATTGGACTCCCTACCAAAAGAATACACAATTGCTATCTCTTTCAGGATTGTTTTTATGGAACAGAATTGTTTGGATGGTTGTTTCAATAGGAATACTATTAACTACTTATGGATTGTTTTCTTTCAGGAAAATTTCTAAAAAAGTAAAGAAAGAACCAAAACAAAAAAAGGAGAAGATGCTATTATTGGCATATCAACCAGTAAAAGCCTTGCATACTTTTAAAGGTCAACGAATGGCTTTCCTTTCGCTGTTAAAATTAGAACTGAAAAGTATTTTTAAAAGTTTACCATTTATAGCAGTATTGATCATGTGGTTAGTTATTGTCTTTTCAGAATTATTTTCGACGGTGATTAGTGGTGGAGAATATGGGGTTTCTGTATATCCTTTTACGAATCAATTAATTGATTTAATTGTAGATCCATTATCAATATTTAGTTTGATATTAATCATTTTTTATGGTTCTGAGATTGTTTGGAGAGAACGTGATTTAAATTTCAATAGTATTGTAGATGCAACTCCGGTGAAAAATGGGGTGTTCTTTCTATCAAAATTTACAGCATTGTTATCATTACCCATGATTTTGATTGCTTCTGGTATTGTACTGTGTATGGTATTTCAAATTAGTTTAAACTACACAAACTTCGAATTTAGTTTGTATGCGTCTTTGTTTTACCATTATGGTGTTCAATTGGCTGTGTTTTCTATGATTTCCTTGTTTGTAAATAGCGTGGTAAAAAACAAATACATGGGCATGGGGATTTTTGGTTTGATTGTCCTTTTATGTTTAAAATCAGGCATGTTAGGTTTAGAACATCCATTAACAAGCCTTGGATTTATGCCAAGAGTTTCTTATAATAATATGGATGGATTTAATGGTGCTTCAAAGCTATTTGATCACTTGGCAATCTATTGGTTGGGATTAGGATTTATATTGACATTTATTTCTTTTAAAATCTGGAATAGAGGTGTAGTTGCTAGCATTTCAGTAAAATTAAAGCAATTAAAATATGGATGGACCCGTTTTCAAAAAGTAGGGATCACTATTTGTATGCTGCTTTTTATTGGAGCAGGTAGTTTGGTTTTTTACAATCTAAATATTGTTTCAACCTATGAAACCATAAATGACAACTTGGATTTTGGTGAGAACTATGAACGAAAATTCAAGAAATATGAAACGATAGAAAGACCACTTCCTATTTCAAGAAAAACAGAAGTTGCCATCTATCCAAATGAAAGAATGTATACGGTTTCCGCAGCGTATGTATTGAAAAACAAAAGTGATAAAGCATTGACAGAAATATTTGTAACAGAAAGGATTCCTTTAGAGAATATTAGTTTTGAAAATGGTCATTTAGTGGAACATAATACTATTTATGGCACCTATTTATTTCAGTTTGACAATCCTTTACAACCCAACGATTCAATGGCTTTTAGCTACAAATTGAAAAGAGAATTAAAAGGATACGATGTGGATAGAACGATTGTAAACAACGGAACTTATATTTCACATAACAATTTTGAACCAATGTTAGGGTATAGCTCGGGAATTGAAATAACCAATAGAATTGAACGAGAAAAAAGAAACTTGCCTAAAAGGATTGAAGAGAATACTTCTGCAGCACATATTGTTTTAGAAGATGTGAAATTTGAAAAAATTAGATTCGAAACCATTGTTTCTACAGAGGCTGATCAGGTCGCTATAAGTTCTGGTAGTTTGGTAAGAGAATGGTCTGAGAATAATAGAAATTATTACCACTATAAATCTAAAAACAAAGTGATGCCTGCAGCGGCATATTTTTCTGCAAAGTATCAAACAAAGAAAAGTATGCACAAAGGAATTTCAATTGAACAATATTTTGATGCAGCCCATACTTTTAATATTGAAGAAATTGAAAACAGTGTGAA